>CAIRBI010000083.1 GCA_903876785.1 uncultured Gammaproteobacteria bacterium | reverse complement strand
TGAGCCTGCACGTGATCGAAGTGCGCGTGGCTGGACAACATGATCTTGATGTCGCTCATGCGAAAGCCGAGCTTCTCGACGCTGTCGCGAATCGTGCTGCTCATCTCATTGACGCCCGAGTCCACCAGAATATGCCCCTCGGGTGTCGCGATCAGGTAGATGCCGATGTTGGTGGTGCCGACGAAGTAGATGTTGCCGACGACGCGGAAGGGCTCGACGGGCACCGCCTGCCGACCGTGAAAGCTCTCGCCCGCAGCCACCTTCTGTTCGATCGTCATGGTTTCGATGCGACCGGGCTGCGCACTGGCTTGCGAGAGTGCCAACGCAGTCATTGCGGAGATAATCACCTGCAGCGATTTTTTCATTCTGACTCCATAGTTCGATTGACGGCCAGGGCGCTCCAGGACTGGCAGGTGGGCATCACCTCCAGCGTGTTGATGTTCACATGCGCGGGCATCGCGTTCACCCAGTGAATAATGTCCGCAACATCCTCCGCGCTGAGCGGTTTCGTGCCCTCGTAGACTTTGTCAGCCTTGGCGTCGTCGCCCTTGAAGCGCACATTGGAAAAATTGGTCTCGGACATGCCCGGCTCGATGCAGGTGACGCGGATGCGTTTGCCCAGCAGATCCGCACGCAGGCCGCGCGAGAAGTTCTGCACGAAGGCCTTGGTGCCACCGTAAGTATTGCCGCCCGGATAAGGCCAGTTGCCCGCAGTAGAACCGATGTTGATGATGTGCCCGCGATTGCGCTCCACCATGCCCGGCAGCACCGCGCGGGTGACGCGCAACATGCCGGTGATGTTGGTGTCGATCATCGTTTCCCAGTCGGAGAAATCTACTTTGTGCGCGGGTTCAAGACCGAGCGCGAGACCGGCACTGTTGATCAGCACGTCGATGGCCTGGAACTCTTCCGGCAGTGTTGCGAAGAAAGCGGCGACGGACTCGGGTTTAGTGACATCGAGTACAGCAACATGGATGTGGCACTGCGACGACGTAGATGCTTGCAGCTCACTGGCCAGCGCATTGAGCTTGTCGAGGCTCCTCGCCGCGAGGATCAATTTGCAGGGTTCTTGCTGATTATGGTGCTGCGCAAACTTCCTGGCAGCGGCGGCGCCGAAGCCCGAGGAGGCACCGGTGATGAGGACGACTTTGGTCATGGGGTTTCCCTCGTAGAAAATTTCTTATCGGCCTTCTGCGTACAAAGCCCCTGGTGCTGCCATCGCAAGCTCTGCAAACGGCACGGCCTCCACGCGTTCGGCAAGCGCATAACGCCTGTCGCCCGGATAGACGACCAGCAGCCTGTCCAGCTTCAACTCATCCACTGCAATGCGCATCGACGCAGTCAGACGCGGAGCATCCATGCGCTTGATCTCTACGCCGATGCGGAAGCCTCTTTGCATCATCAGCAGGTCCAGTTCAGCACCGGCGTGCGTCGCCCAGAACCAGGCGTCATCTGGTTGCTGTGACTTGAGTATCTCTTCCAGCACATAGCCTTCCCATGACGCGCCGAGGCGAGGGTAAAGCTGCAAGTCGCTGCCCGTCTGTATCCCCAGCAGCTGATGCAGCAGGCCACTGTCGCGGAAATAGATCTTGGGAGATTTCACTTGGCGTTTCTTCATGTTCTCATGCCAAGGCTGCAGACGCCGCACCATGAAAACGCCTTCGAGCAGGTCCAGATAACGCCGGGCCGTACTTTCATTGACACCCATGGAGCGAGCCAGTTCAGCGGCATTCCAGATCTGGCCATGAAAGTGCGCGAGCATCGCCCAGAAGCGTTGCATGGCAAGCGCACTGATGCCACTGCCAAGCTGCGGAATATCCCGCTCCAGAACAGCTTGAATGAAATTTTTGCGCCAGATGAAGCTGTCCGAGTCGCTCTCAGCAAGAAAGGAGAGTGGAAATCCCCCTCGCAACCAGTGCTGGCTTTGCGCGGATTCGCCCACCTCTGTGAGACTGAGACCACTGACTGCAATCACCTCCATCCGCCCGGCCAGAGACTCGGATGTCTGTCGCAGCAATTCCGGCGAGGCACTGCCTAGAATGAGAAAGCGGGCGGGCAATGGGCTGCGATCGGCCAGAACTCGAAGCACCGGGAACAGTTCCGGCATCCGCTGTATCTCGTCGATCACGACAGTGCCAGTCAAATCCCGCAGCGCCGTCATGGGTTCGCTCAGGCGGGCCAGACTTACGGGGTCCTCAAGATCGAAGTAATTTGCGGAGCTTACGGGCACCAGCAGGCGTGCCAATGTGGTCTTGCCAGACTGCCTGGGGCCAAGCAATGCCACGACTCTGCTGCGTTTGAGGGCAGCAGTCATGGCAGCATGCAGAGAGGGTCTTGCAATCATGGGGCAACTTTAACCTTGAAAATCCCGCACGTAAAGCGGGATTTTCAAGGTTATTGCCTGTTTCCGGCGAGAGTGTGGGAGCGGG
>CAIRBI010000082.1 GCA_903876785.1 uncultured Gammaproteobacteria bacterium | reverse complement strand
GACACTGCTGCGGTGGTGTCTGCATGAACATGACGGCCGGTGCGCAACAAGCGACCGGTGCGACGGCAGGTCGATTGCCACTTGCAGGGCTGAGCGTGTTGCTGACCCGGCCAGCGGGGCAGGCCGACAAACTGGCTGCCACTATTCAGAACCTCGGCGGGCAGGTGACATCGTTGCCATTGCTTGCGATTGAACCGATCTCCGAACGCATCGCTGTCGAGCGACTCAAGACTTCCATCATGGCGTTGGACAACTACGACGCCGCGATCTTCATCAGCACCAACGCTGCGACGCTGGGGTTGGAGTGGATCGAGAACTATTGGCCGCAGCTGCCGGTGGGGCTTGAGGCCTACGCTGTAGGGCCGGGCACCGCAGAGATTCTTCGTCAGTTGCCGTGGTCAGTGCACTGTTCCGACAGCGGCGTAACCAGCGAACATTTGTTAGCTCTGCCGGGTTTGCAGGACGTCGCCAGCAAGCGCATCGCTTTGTTTAGAGGGCAGGGGGGCCGCGAGTTGCTGGCCGAGACACTGCGCGAACGAGGAGCCCGGGTGGATTATCTGGAGATATATCAACGCCGGGTGCCCGAGTATTCGCGCGCAGTCGTTTTGAAGCTGCTCGATGACAATGCCATCAATGCGGCGCTGGCCACCAGCCAGCAGATTCTCGACAGCCTCATCGCGCTGCTGAGCGCGGAGAGTACGTTGCCACCTAAGGTGCCAGAGAACTTGCAGAGTCTCTGTGTCGTGGTGCCATCGCAACGGGTGCGAGAACATGCGCTGGCGGCGGGCTTCAAACAGGTCATCGACGCCGGTGGCGCGGATGACAACGCAGTGCTGACCAGTCTGCAACAATGCTGGGCGATATCACCAGGCAAGAAGGAGTCAACGTGACAGAGGCGAAAATCGGCAGCGGTTCAGGAAGTGAAGGGCAAGGTGAGGCACCTGGCACCGCAGCGCGTCTTGATACGCCAAAGGTGCTCGACGAACTGAGCAAGCAGAACTCGGCACGCTCCTTTAGCTTGCGCCGACACAGCGGCTTGCGGCGTTTCACCATCATTCTGGTCATGCTGATTCCTGTCGTGTTGTTCATGGCGTGGCTGACCATCGAGCAGGCCCGCACCGATACAGCTCTTGAAGAGCTGCGGCTCGAAAACGACACGCTGCAGGCGGCGCTGGGCAATCCCGTCAGCGCCACACCGGGCCTCGATCCGCAATTGCTTGATGATCTGCGCCTGAGTCTGGAGGCGCGCATCGAGGCATTGAGCAGCACCACTGCGGGGCTGCAATCACAGTTGGCCGTGACGCCTCCTGAGGGAGCTCCCCGCGACTGGCTGTGGACCGAATCGGAATATCTGTTACGTCTGGCGAATCAGAAGTTGCAACTGGAAGGCGATGCGGAATCCGCGCTGCTGTTATTGACCACAGTGGATAGAATGCTGAGTCAGGAGGATGACCCTGCGCTGTTTCCCGTCCGCGAAGCGTTGGCCGCGGATATCCTCGCGGTGCGCAACATGGAGCCGATCGATGTTGCGGGGCTTTACGTCCGCCTGAACAACCTTATGCCGACTATCGATGGGTTGTCGCTGCGCAGTGCGCTGGTGCAGAACTACACGGCACAGTTGCCGGGGCAGGCTGGTAGTCAGGTAACCAGTGATGCCGAGTCAGGTTTGCTGGAGCGTGGTCTCGACATACTCGGTTCGATTTTCGTGTGGCAGCGCTGGGATGTGGCACCCGAGGCCTTGCTGCCTGCGCCACAGGAGGCAACGCTGAAGCAGAATCTGCGACTGATGCTGGAGCAGGCGCAACTCGCTCTGCTGATGAGCGAGGAGACGGTGTACCGCGACAGTCTCGCCAAGGGCAGTGAGTGGGCAGCGCGCTATTTCGCTATCGACGCCGGGGCGGGTCGCACACTCACAGATGAATTGCGAGCACTCTCTGCTGAGCGCATCAGCGAGGTACGTCCCGATATTTCCGGGTCACTGGAAGCGCTGTTGCCGATCAGTGAGAATCGCCTGCAACCACTGAGCGACGGCAACTGACATGATCAGACTGTTTCTCTACACGCTGTTGGCAATCGTCATGGGGCTGGTAGTCACGCTCCTGCTCGCGAGTGACCCTGGCTATCTGCTCATTTCCTTCCAGCATTACACCTTCGAGACCAGCCTCTTTGCTTTGTTCGTTGCGTTGCTGGTGCTGGTGTTGTTGTTGCGGCTGCTGTTCATGATTCTGGATTTGATCAATCCACTGCATCTGCTGAGTTTTGGACGTTCCTGGTCATTGCAGCGCAGGCTGCGCAAAGAAGCAGAGGCTGCTGCGCCGGCGAATCTCGCAGAGCGGCAACTCATCGTCGAATTGCAGGAGTTGCGGAGCGTGCCGGTTGCCGAGGCGATCAAGCTCGCGGATCTGCGCAAATTCTGGAAGAAGCGCGCCAGAAAATTCGCGGACGATATCGATGTGGTGTCCGAATACCTCAACGTGCTGGAACATATTGGTGCGACTGCCGAAGCGGTAACCGTTGTCGAAGGGAGTCTCGAGCGAGAGTGGAATGCTGTCTTGGTGCGTCGCTATGCGCTGCTGTCGTTGCCGCTCGACGCATCGGGCGCCGTTAAGCAGTTGCAGCGCGCCGAGGCATGGCTGGAGGGCCGGCCGCAGGACGCAGTGTTGTTGATGGCGCTGGGACGACTGAGTCTGCGTAATCAGCTGTGGGGCAAAGCGCGGGATTATTTTGAACGCAGTCTGAAACTGGTGCCGGGTACGGAAGTGTTTGCCGAACTGGCGCGCCTGCTGCAAAACCTGCACGAACCCGAGCGCAATCCGCACTATCTGCGTCCGCACACGGGCACGGTGGGTGCAGTCCTGCCGAAATTCCCGCAGCCTTGAACTAGACCACCCCAAATTTCAAATTTCTGTATTGCGATCCCGTGGGAGCGGGCCTGCCCGCGATAAGCTTTTTGCGCGGAGTTCTATCGCGGGCAGGCCCGCTCCCACAGGGTTCTTAGCGAGTTAAGGGTTTATCCCCAGCTCTTCCCAGATATCATCCACGCGTTTCTTCACGCTCTCGCTCATCTCGATGGGTGTACCCCATTCGCGCTGCGTTTCACCCGGCCACTTGTTGGTGGCGTCCATGCCGATCTTCGAGCCGAGGCCTGACACAGGCGAGGCGAAGTCGAGATAATCGATAGGCGTGTTCTCGATCATGACTGTGTCGCGTGCCGGATCCATGCGTGTGGTCATGGCCCAGATCACGTCTTTCCAGTCGCGCACGTTGACGTCTTCATCGACGATAATGACGAACTTCGTATACATGAACTGACGCAGGAACGACCATGTACCCATCATGATGCGCTTGGCGTGCCCGGGATATTGTTTGCGGATACTGACCACCGCCAGACGATACGAACAGCCTTCCGGGGGCAGATAAAAATCCACGATCTCCGGGTACTGTTTCTGAATCAACGGGATGAAGACTTCGTTGAGTGCAACGCCCAGCATCGCAGGTTCATCGGGCGGACGGCCCGTATAAGTGCTGTGATAGATGGGATCCTTTCTGTGCGTAAGCTTCTTGATGGTGAATACGGGAAACTTGTCGACTTCGTTGTAATAGCCGGTGTGATCTCCGAAAGGCCCTTCAGGGGCCATCTCACCAGGTTCAATAACTCCTTCAAGCACAAACTCGGCACTTGCCGGAACCTGCAGATCATTCGTCAGGCACTTCACCACTTCGGTCTTCTCACCGCGCAGCAGTCCTGCAAAGGCATACTCGGAAAGAGTGTCGGGAATCGGAGTCACTGTAGCGAGTATGGTTGCCGGGTCTGCACCAATGGCGATGGACACCGGAAAGGGTTTCCCCGGATGTTTCAATTGCCAGTCACGAAAATCCAGCGCTCCGCCACGATGCGAGAGCCAGCGCATGATCAGCTTGTTGCGACCGATCTTCTGCATGCGATAAATGCCGAGATTCTGGCGCTCTTTTTCGGGCCCGCGCGTGATAACGAGTGGCCATGTGACCAGCGGTGCAGCGTCGCCGGGCCAGCAGGTCTGAATCGGCAGGAAAGAGAGATCGATATCCGCTTCGTCGATGACGACATCCTGACACGGCCCCTTCTTCTTCACGTCCGGAGCAATGTTGAGCACTTGTTTGTAGGCCGGCAGATTCTGCCACAGCTCTTTCCAACCCTTGGGGGGAACCGGCTCCTTCAGGAAGGCGAGCAGGTGCCCGACATCACGCAGCCCCTGCAGATCTTCCTGACCCATGGCGAGCGCGACGCGACGTGGGTTGCCAAACAGATTGGCAAGCAGCGGAATTTTGGAATTGCGGGGGTTTTCAAACAGCAGTGCCGGACCATTGGCGCGCAGTGTGCGGTCGCAGATCTCGGTGATTTCCAGGTACGGGTCGACTTCGGTCTTGATGCGCTTCAACTCACCTTTCTGTTCCAGAAGGGCGATGAATTCGCGGAGGTCTTTGCAAGGCATGAGTGCGGTTCCAGTGTGGGAGCGAGCCTGCTCGCGATTTCGCAGAGCAGTCAATCGCGAGCAGGCGCGCTCCCACTGCGGTTATTTGCGTTTCATGGAATTGAAGAAATCTTCATTGGTCTTCGTATCCTTGAGTTTGTCGAGGATGAACTCGGTGGCCTGCACGTCTTCCATGGAGCTGAGGATCTTGCGCAGAATCCACATGCGTTGCAGTTCTTCCTCGCCCGTCAGCAATTCCTCGCGACGAGTGCCTGAACGACGCACGTTGATGGCTGGATACACGCGCTTCTCGGCAATTTTGCGGTCGAGATGCAGTTCCATGTTGCCGGTGCCTTTGAATTCTTCATAAATCACTTCGTCCATCTTCGAACCGGTATCCACCAGCGCCGTGGCGATGATGGTCAGGCTGCCGCCTTCTTCCAGATTACGCGCGGCACCGAAGAAGCGCTTCGGGCGTTCCAGTGCGTGCGCGTCTACACCGCCCGTCAGTACTTTGCCTGATGATGGAACGATGGTGTTGTAGGCGCGTGCCAGACGTGTAATCGAGTCGAGCAGAATTACCACGTCCTCTTTGTGTTCAACCAGACGCTTTGCCTTCTCGATCACCATCTCGGCCACCTGCACATGACGCGCCGGAGGTTCGTCGAACGTACTGGCGACCACTTCGCCGCGTACGGAACGCTGCATTTCTGTCACTTCTTCCGGGCGCTCGTCGATCAGCAGAACAATCAGACGGCACTCAGGGTTGTTCCTGGCAATGGACTGCGCAATGTTTTGCAGAATGAACGTCTTACCGGCCTTGGGTGGAGACACGATCAGGCCGCGCTGACCTTTGCCGATAGGCGCCGTCAGATCGATGGTGCGCGCACTCAGATCCTCCGTGCTGCCGTTGCCGATTTCCAGGCGCAGACGCTTGGTCGGGAACAGTGGAGTAAGGTTTTCAAAGAGGATTTTGTTCTTGGAGTTCTCGGGTTTCGAGAAATTGACTTCGGAGATTTTCAGCAAAGCAAAGTAGCGTTCGCCTTCTTTCGGGGGTCTGATTTTCCCCGATATCGTATCCCCGGTACGTAAATTGAAGCGTCGAATCTGACTGGGAGAAACATAAATGTCATCGGGACCTGCCAGGTAGGAAGAGTCCGCCGACCTTAGAAAACCGAAACCGTCCTGCAAAATTTCCAGCACGCCATCACCGGAGATGTCTTCGCCGTTCTTTGCGTGTTTCTTGAGGATTGCGAAGATGATGTCTTGCTTGCGGGTTCTGGAGAGGTTTTCGAGTCCCATTTCCTGGGACATGGTCAAGAGGTCTGCGATGGGCTGTTTCTTTAAGTCAGTTAGATTCATGATGGTTTGATACGTAGGTTTGTGGGGTGTGGTGAAGCTCAGACCCAAAAACGAACCCTAGCATTATGCAGCCGGACTTCGATGGGCTTGAAAGCTTGTATTGGTTATGAACAGAGTGGTTGGCTGTTTTTAGTAAAAACTTATTGATTAAAAGGGTTTTAGTATAAAGCTTGTTATTCTGGAGCTGTGTAGATAAGAGATAAGATCGCCAGTTGGAGACGACGATTGGCTCAATATAGAACGACTCAACACGGGCTGTCCAGCGAAATTTTGTCTTTAATTGTGTTCCTGAAGTGGTGTGCTGCGAGCGTCGCAGCCCTCTCTACAGCCCTCTCTGCACGCACCCTGTGTGGGGTGCAGAGTGCGGAGAAGGGCTATCGAAAAACTGCACCTGGACAGTTCTCAGATGACGCTGTCGATGAAAGCGGCGAGTTGTGTACGGGACAGTGCGCCCACTTTGGTGCCCTCAACCTTGCCATTCTTGAAGAGAATAAGTGTTGGAATTCCACGCACACCATATTTGGGTGCAGTCAGCGTATTTGAATCAATATTCAGCTTGGCGATGGTGAGTTTTCCCGCATATTCCTCGGCTAAATCATCGAGTACGGGGGCGATCATCTTGCACGGACCGCACCATTCCGCCCAGAAGTCGACCAGCACCGGGCCGGTTGCATTCAGTACGTCTTGCTCGAAACTGGCGTCAGAAATCTGAACGGTATGCTCACTCATATTACATCCTTCGGTTGTGTAGTAACGTTGTTTAGTCGCTGTGAAGTGCCTGTATGGCGTCATCAAAACGGGGCTTGTACGTATAATAAGGCTTAAAGTAACGGTTTCAAGTAAGAAATAGCGATCGATGTCACAGGCGTCAGCCTTTGAGCAGGATTGCGACCTTCTTGGCGAAATACGTCAGAATGGCATCGGCACCTGCACGCTTGATGCAGGTGAGTGATTCTATTGCCACCGCTGACTCATCGAGCCAGCCATTGCGTGCAGCCGCCATATGCATCGCGTATTCACCGCTCACCTGATAGACAAAGGTTGGTGCACCGAACTCGTCTTTTACACGCCGTACGATATCCAGATAGGGCATGCCCGGCTTCACCATCACCATATCGGCCCCTTCTGCAAGGTCAAGAGCCACTTCGTGCAGCGCCTCGTCGCTGTTGCCGATGTCCATCTGATAGGTGTGTTTGTTGCCTTTGCCGAGATTGGCGCTGGAGCCCACTGCGTCCCGAAAGGGTCCGTAGTAACTCGAAGCGTACTTGGCGGAATAGGCGAGGATTCTCGTGTGAATGTAACCATTCGCTTCCAACGCATCGCGGATAGCGCCTATGCGGCCATCCATCATGTCGGAAGGCGCCACGATATCCGCGCCAGCCGCCGCATGTGACAATGCCTGACGAATCAGTGCGTCGACGGTAACGTCATTGAGCACATAACCCTCGTCATCGATGATCCCGTCCTGCCCGTGGGTGGTAAAGGGGTCAAGTGCCACGTCGGTGATCACGCCGAGTTGTGGAAAGCGCGCCTTCAGGCTGCGCACCGCTCGCTGCACCAACCCCTCGGGATTCCAGGCCTCGCGTCCGTCCAGTGTTTTGGTTTCCGCGTGCGGGGAAGGAAACAGGGCGATGGCGGGGATATCCAATTCCACAAGCTCGGCGGCTTCCCTCAGCAGCTCGTCGATGCTGAGGCGATAAATATCTGGCATTGAATGGATCGGTTGACGCTGATTACTGCCTTCGACAATAAAGATCGGAAATATGAGGTCATCTGCACTCAGTCGGGTCTCACGCATGAGCCGTCGGCTGAAATCATCGCGCCGCATACGACGCATGCGGGTCGCCGGGAACTGACGGGAAGGTTTGCCTGCCGGGCTTGTGGTATCGTTTGGCACTTTTGAATATCTCTGGGCGTTACTGGCGGGTTTCGAATTCGAGAAGCCTTATAGCATATCAACGCCTGTCAGATAAACCGGGTCGACCTGGCAATCAGACTGCCCGGACAGGTCTTTCTTCCACGGGCATTACAGCAGACATCATCATGACGAAAACGAAAGGCCTGGTACTGGCGGTATTTGTGGCGTTGATCGCAAGTTATTTTGTGTTCGATCTCGGGCGCTTTCTGACCCTCGATTATGTGCAGTCGCAACTGGGAGCCATCCAGAATTTCAGCAGCGAGAACTTCACGACCGCGGCAGCGCTTTACTTCCTCGCCTATGTGACGGTGACCGCGCTATCGATTCCAGGCGCCGTGGTGGTGACGCTCGCAGGCGGGGCGATCTTCGGGCTGTTCTGGGGAACGCTGCTGGTATCGTTCGCCAGCACTATAGGTGCGACGCTGGCCTTCCTGACCTCGCGGCTACTGTTGCGGGACTGGGTGCAGCAACGCTTCGGCAACACCCTCAAGGCCATCAACGAGGGCGTCAGGAAAGACGGCAATTTCTATCTCTTCAGTTTGCGCATGGTGCCACTGTTCCCGTTCTTCATGGTGAACCTGCTGATGGGACTGACGCCGATCAGGGTCGTGCCCTATTTCGTGGTGAGCCAGGTCGGCATGCTGCTGGGGACGGCCGTGTACGTGAACGCGGGTGCGGAGCTGGGGCAGATCGAGTCGCTGTCCGGGCTGGTCAGCCCTTCCATCGTTTTCTCCTTCGCCCTGCTCGGGGTATTCCCCTGGCTGGCGCGTGGCCTGCTGGGCTTGCTGCGTCGCCCCCGGTCACCGAAAGCCTTCGCCAGGCCGCGACATTTCGATGCCAACGTGGTGGTAATCGGCGCCGGGTCTGCCGGGCTGGTGTCTTCCATCATTGCTGCCGGAGCGAAGGCCAAGGTGGTCCTGATCGAGAAGCATCGTATGGGTGGCGACTGTCTTAACACCGGCTGCGTCCCCAGCAAGGCGCTGATCCGCAGCGCCAGAATTGCCGACTATCTCAGGCGTGCCAGTGAATTTGGAATCGACAACGCCAGCGGTGAAGTCAACTTTGCCAAAGTCATGGAGCGGGTGCAGCGCGTGGTCACCGCCATTGAGCCGCACGACTCCGTCGAGCGCTTTACCGGATTGGGCGTGGAGTGCGTCAGCGGCGAGGCATTCATACGCTCCCCCTACAGCGTCGAGGTCGACGGACGTACTATCACCACCCGCTCCATCATCATTGCCACCGGGGCGCGGCCATTCGTGCCGCCGATTCCCGGCCTGGACAGTATCGACTACCTGACTTCCGACTCGCTGTGGGGGCTGCGCCAGCTGCCCACGCGGCTGTTGGTGCTGGGAGGTGGGCCGATCGGCTGTGAGCTGGCACAAAGCTTTGCCCGGCTCGGCTCGCAGGTCACGCTCGTCGATCAGGCACCGCGCATCATGCCGCGCGAAGACGACGACGTCGCCGCACTGGTCATGGCGCGTTTCGCGGCCGGTGCTATTCGCGTGCTCACTGGCACCAAGGCGCAGTCCTTCGAGCGCACTGCTCAGGGCGGCGTGCTGGTGGCGGAGACCGCCACGGGTCCTCTGCGTCTGGAGTTCGACAAGGTGTTGGTTGCTATCGGGCGCAAAGCCAACGTAGAGGGCTTTGGTCTGGAGGAGCTGGGCATGCCCCTGGAGCCGCGTGGAACCCTCAAGGTGAACGAATATCTGCAGACCGCCTACCCGAACATCTACGCCTGCGGTGATGTCGCCGGACCGTATCAGTTTACGCACATGGCGTCGTTCCAGGCCTGGTTCGCGGTACTCAATGCCATGCTCGGCGGCCTGAAACGCTTCAAGGTGCATTACTCTGTGGTGCCCTGGGCGACCTTTACAGACCCGGAAGTGGCGCGTGTCGGATTGAGCGAGCAGGAAGCGAAAGAGCAGGGGATTGCCTACGAGCTGACCCGTTACGAGATCGACGATCTGGATCGAGCCATCGCGGACGAAGAGGCTCATGGCTTCGTGAAGGTGCTGACTGCGCCGGGCAGCGATCGCATTCTGGGGGCGACCATCGTGGGCTATCACGCGGGAGAATTGCTGACCGAGTTTGTGCTGGCCATGACCCACGGCTTGGGTCTGAAGAAGATTGCCGCGACGACCCACATCTACCCGACGCTGTCCGAGGCCAATCGCTTCACTGCAAACGCCTGGCGCAGTGCCCGCATTCCGAAGCACCTGCTGCCGTGGGCTGAGCGCTACTTCCGCTGGCGGCGTGGTTGATGTGTTTTTGTGGGAGCGAGCCTGCTCGCGATATAAATTGTCAGCGAGATTCATCGCGGGCAGGCCCGCTCCCACAAGGCCCGCTCCCACATGGTTGATCAGCTGCGGCGCACAGCCTGAAAGATGCAGATGCCGAACAGCATGACGAGCCCGATCATCGACAGTTCAGCGATGGAGAAGATGCCGAGGAAGCGCCAGGTCACCTCGGCACAGTTGCCATCACCCTTGAGCAGGAACGACAACATGTCCATCAGCGGAAAGTTGTCCATGATGTAGCTCAGGCCGGGACCGCAGGCCGGAACCTGATCTTCGGGCAGATGCTGCAGCCAGATCTGGCGACCGGCGAAGTAAGCACCCGCGACACACATGCTGGCCGCGAGCAGCGCGTAGTTGCGCACACCTGCGGGAGAGGGTTTGTGAATGGCGGAGGCCAGACACACCAGCCCGGTCAGGATGACGAATACGCGCTGAGTAATACAGAGGCCGCAAGGCTGCAGCAGCATGACGTGCTCCATGTACAAGGCGATGAGGATCATCGACGTACAGGCTGCGAACACCAGCAGGTTGAGATTTCTCGAACCCGGAATCATTGCCAACAATTTTGTCATCTTGAAAACTCACTGCCACTTCGGGCGAAAATAAATCTGGTCTGGACACAAGTGCGGCCTATTCTAAACAAATATCGTTGGCTGTACATATGCTCGCGAGCGTTGCCGGAATCCTCCTTTACTCTTTAATTCAGTCTTCAATTCAGTCTTCAATTCAGTCTTCAATTCAGTCTTCAATTCACTCTTCAGGAAACGGCTTCCCTGGCCGATAACTCCTTCGTCACGCGGATTCTACTGATCAGAAGGAATGTTCCCATGCCGAAACTCACCACCTGCCTGGCACTGCTGTTTGGCTTGTTGCTGGGTGAAAGTCTTGCCGCTCCCGCGTTTGCCTCCGATGCAGGACCCAGTGGCAGCGACAGCGATACTCCCTATATCGATCTGGCCCCGGCTTTCGTCACCAACTACGATGGCGGTGGCCGATTGCGATATCTCAAGGTCGATGTCAGCGTACGTGCGCGCAAACCAACCGACGAAGCGGTGCGTCACCACATGCCTTATATCCGCAACAGCCTGGTGACGTTGTTCTCGTCACAGCTCGAGGAAAACATTACGTCCACCGATGGCAAGGAGGCACTTCGCCTCACCGCGCTGGAGGAAATTCGACGTATCCTCACCAAACTGGATGGTGCTGGTGCCGAGAACATCCTTGAGCTCTACTTCACTTCTTTCGTAATTCAGCAATAGCGTTCCACTGGCGCAGATAGTCGTCGAAGCTGAGGATGTCTTCAGCTTCGATCTGTGCCTGGCGCTGCACCGAGGTGCGGCTGGTCTCCTGCAGTTCAGCGAGCCGCGCCGCGCTCAGCGGGTTGTTGCGGAAGTGCTTTTCGAAGCCGATGGACTGGGCCGTTGTCAGCGCGCAGAACGGGAGCTTTTCCTCACGCATGCGTCGCAGCAGTTGTGCCGAGGGCGTCAGCTCAGGGTCCGCGATCTTGGCTGCCTGTTGCTCGGTGGCGTCCGAATACGCCGTAGTGTGGTTGATATGGTCGAGAATGCCGGCCGTATGGCGGATATTCTGCAGCAGTTCAGAAGCCCAGTCGGCAAAGGCAATCTCGCTGCCCTCGCGAGTTAGTGTCAACCCCGGGGCGCGCCCGTTATTCACGACGCTGGAAAGGTTTTCGTCGATCTCCCCAAAGCTCACGCCTGTGCAGGCGGGGCTGTCGGAAAGCAAGCAGAACAACAGGAAGGCATCGAGGAAGCGAATCTCTTCGGCATCTATCCCGAGTGGCAGGAAGGGATTCAGGTCCAGCACCCGCACCTCGATGTACTGAATGCCCTTCTCGCGCAGCAGCTTCAGAGGGCGTTCGCCGGCGTTGCCGACGCGCTTCGGGCGGATCGAGCCATAAAACTCATTTTCCAGCTGCAACAGGTTGGTGTTGATCTGCAGATAGCGGCCGTCTTTCTTTGCGCCGATTGCGACATAGGGCGGGTAGGGAGTAGAGAGTGCGCCCTGCAGGCTGTCCAGATAATTGTCGAGATCGTTGTAACACACGAACAATGACTTCTGCGCCTCGCTCTTGTAGCCAAGATTGCCCATGCGCAGGGCAGTGGCATAGGGTTTGTAAAGGGTGTACTGATCGAAGTCTTCGAGATCGTGTTCGCGCCCTTGCGGAAAGGTCTTGTTGACGGCGGGCGATGCGCCGAACAGATAGGGCAGCAGCCAGCAGTTGCGGTGGAAATTGCGGATCATGTGCAGGTACTGGCGCGTCTGAAAAGTCTGCAGATCATCCGCTGATTTACGGATATCGCGATAGGCTGCCCAGAAGCTTTCGGGCATAGAAAAGTTGTAGTGGATGCCGGCAATGGTCTGCATTACGCGGCCATAACGATGGCCAAGGCCCTCGCGGTAGAGCGTCTTCATGCGCCCGATGTTGGAGCTGCCATAGCGGGCCAGCGGGATGTCGTCGTCGCCCTCCAGTTGACAAGGCATGCTGGAGACCCAGAGCCGCTCGTCAGCGGGCAGTTGGCTGTAAGTGTAGGTGTGCAGATCGGCGAGAAAGTTCAGGCAGCCGTCGATACTGTCGGTGGCTGGTGTGATCAGCTCCATCAGGGATTCGGAGAAGTCGGTCGTGATATACGGGTGCGCCAGAGCGGAACCCAGGCCAGCCGGATGTTCGGACTGGGCCAGATGTCCCTTGGTGGTGACACGCAGACTTTCTTTCTCTATGCCCCGGAAGAACCTTCCCCACTCCGGTTTGAACTCAGGCAGATTAAATCGTTCAAGACTTTCTTTGAGTTGTATGGTCAAGCCCTATCCCCTGTTTGCCGAGATCTCCCGGGCCGGGCAGTCTCAAGCTTTTTATTACGTACTTATAGCACAACGCCAGTCGCCGGATTATGCCAAAAAAAATCCGCTGCACCTAACGGGCATTTTCTTCCTGCTCAATCAATCTGATGTTTGAGTTGCTGCCGAAGCCGACGATCCTTCTTGTCGGGTTTTGCCATCGGTTGCAGCAACAGCAGCGCGTGCAAGCGACGTTGTTCTGCCAACTGCTGGCGTTTCTCAATACTCTCAGGCGTTTCTGCGTACAGCGCGGATGCTTCCTGGGCGCCTCGGCGTTGCTCTGACAATCCAGTCACCAGCAGGGTTTTTTCATCCCAGCCCTGGCGGACCGTGAGAAGCAATCCCGCAGCGACCAGCCGACCTGGTTTTAACTTCTGTCCTTCGCATTGCACTTTGCCGCTTTCGACGGCGTCTTTGGCGATGGCGCGTGTCTTGAACAGGCGTGCAGACCAGAGCCATTTGTCGAGGCGCACGCCAGTGGCGGAGGATTCTTCGTCTTTTTTCATATGGCTCCCGGGATTGGTTCAATCGCGGACAGGTCCGCTCCCACATGGCTGCAGGCCCGGCATGATCTGGGTAAAGTCGTCCAGCTGCATGAACTCTTCAGGGTGCAACGGAGCGCGCTGGCTGTCCGGCTGGCGAATAGCGAGCAGATGCCGGATGCCTTCGGCTGCAGCGCGGCGCAGCACCGGCAGGCTATCGTCAATCAACAACGTGCGTTGTGGATCGAACGGATGCTGCTGGCGCAACGCGTGCCAGAAGCCGACATTTTCCTTGGCCAGGCGCTGCGGCTGAGTGCCAGCAGCATGAGACCTGACAGTATGAGAACTGACGGTGTGGTCGAAGTGCTCCGCAATACCGGTTTGGCGCATCTTCAGATTCAGGCTGTCTGGGTGGGCGTTGGTGACGAGCAACGCTGCTCGGCCGCTGTTGCGTAATTGCTGCAGAAACTCCAGTGCAAAGGGGCGCACGGCGATCTTGTGCCGGACTTCCTCCTTCATGCCGGCGATGTCCATGGCCAGACTCTCAGACCAGAAATCGAGGCAGTACCAGTCCAGCGTGCCCTTGACCTTCTCGTAGCGTTTGCGCAGCAGCACTTGAGCTTCGGCCTTCTCCAGGCCGTGGCGCTCGGCGTAGCGGGCCGGGACGAGGTCCTCCCAGAAGTGATTGTCAAAGTGCAGATCGAGCACGGTGCCGTCCATGTCGAACAGCACGGTATCGATTGAATTCCACTCCAGCATCAGACCCTCGTCGTCAATTTTCAGTATTCGTCAAAGCCTTCCGTGAACTCGATGTAGACGCCTGACGGATCAGTGATGAAGGCTATCTTCAGCCCGATGGTCGGCACATCGCGATAGGCAACATCAAAGGCGATCCCTTTGGCTTCCAGCAGCTTGCAGAACGCTTCCAGGTCATCCACTTCGAAGCCGATGTGATCGATCGAGCGACCCTTGGTGGCCAGCCGCGGTTCGTTGGAGTTGGCGAAGCTCAGGTTCATGCCTGGCACATTGGTGGTCGAGGTAATCGAGCCACGCGGACGCACCTCAATGTTAAGCAATTCGGTATACCACGCCAGCAGCGATTCGAACTCGGGGGTATAGAAATGGATGTGATAGGGAGAAATTTCAACAGGCAGTGCCTGATCTTCCTGCAATTCGACATAGACATCGTCAGGCATCATCACATAGGCATTAGGCTGGCCTTCGGCGCCGATGAACTCACGGCCCACCGGGAGTCCGTCTGCGCGCCATTTGGCTAGGAAGGTCGCAATGTTGCGGACTTTGAAACCAAAATGGTCCATCACCGTGCCCTGTGAACCGCCGGTTGGGTCACGGTCCGTCAGCACGACCATCATGTTCGGCATGCGCACTGCCGTAAGCGTGCCCTTCACGACGACGGTGCCGCCGAAGTGCTTGACCCACAGCTGCTTGTGCAACTCCATGTCGGTGACGTTGAGGTGGACGTGGCCATAGGCCAGGCCGGCTTCATTGGGCACTGCGAGTTGCGCCTGGGCGGTGCCAGCCAGCAACAGAAGCATCAGGAATGAGGAAAGAACGCGCATGAAGAGTTTCCTTGTTGTTATGGTTTTTGTTATCGACAGCGGTGCAGTGGTTGCGGGGTACGATCCCGTAGCCAGAGCGTGCCATGCTACCATTGCCTGCAGAGCGCCGTCGAACAAACAAAGGATGAAAGCGTGATGACCGATGAGCTGAGTCTGCTTGCCGCAGTGGCCGAAATAGCGAGCCGCGCAGGCGAGGAGATACTGGCTGTCTATCGCCACAGTGGCGATATCGCCAGCCAGACCAAGAGCGATGATTCCCCCCTTACGGAGGCTGACACCCGCGCCAACGCGCTGATCGTGCGCGCGTTGCAGGATTTAGCCCCTGCCATCCCTTTGCTATCCGAAGAATCGGCCCTGCCGCCCTATGCGCTGCGTCAGCAGTGGCGAGAGTATTGGCTGATCGACCCGCTCGACGGCACCAAGGAGTTCATCAAGCGCAACGACGAATTCACTGTGAATATTGCTCTGGTCCGAGGCGGTGTCCCGGTACTGGGAGTGGTGCATGCCCCGGCGCTGGCAAAGACCTGGACCGGCCTGCTGGGGAGAGGGGCCTGGAAGCAAGAAGGAGCGGAGAGCCTGCGAGCGATCGGCACGGCATCGATGCCTGCCGAGAGCGCCAGCGGGAAGATCAGAGTTGTAGCAAGCCGCCGTCACGGTGCCGAATCGCTACAGGGCGTGCTGGAAAGTTTGGCTCGGCAATTCAATGAAGTCGAACTGGTCAGCATGGGCAGTTCGTTGAAGATCTGCATTCTTGCAGAGGGTGGCGCCGATCTGTATCCACGTCTGGCACCGACTAGCGAATGGGACACTGCAGCGGCCCAGGCGGTGCTCTGCGCAGCGGGGGGCATGGTGTGCGGGACAGATTTCTCCCCCTTGCGCTACAACAGCAAGGACGATGTCTTGAATCCCTTCTTCCTGGCGATGGGGGACTCGCGATACGACTGGCCGCGCCTGCTGGGGAATTTGTCCTGACCCGCGCCCGCCTGTGGGAGCCTGCCCTGCAGGCGAAAAGCCGATCGCTATTACTGCGGCGTAACAGGCACCCTCAGAATTAGCTCCGCGGTAAACAACATCGCGCGATCCCGATCCCTTGCCGCCCACTTCAGCAGCGTGTTTGCACTCTCGGACACGAGACAGTCGTGCACCACAACGTCGTTGATGATGACGGTCACTGGCAGGGCTAAATTGAACTCTTCCGGGTTGAGCAGCAACGTAAAGGAATTGACGTAGTAGGCGTTGACGCGAATCTGGTTGCCCTCCTTCCGCACAATCAAGCGGCCGGGCTCACCCTCTTTATCCAGCTCGTCGATCAGCAGCCAGTGGTTGCGGTTGTAGCGGTCGGTGCGATTGGTGGCCCATTGCACTGTGTCAGGCAGCGGGTCGCGGACGTGAGCGCGTTTGAATTCCTCTATCGCGGGCCGCTCCTGCGGCAACCACGCCGTGTTGTGCCCGCCATTGGGAATTACCTTGAAAACGTGCTCGACGTTGGCCCTGGCCATATAGTCGATATAGCGCTGCACGGCGCGCGCGGGGTACAGCGGATCTTTCTCGCCGTTGACGATGTACAGCGCTTTGCCAGCGAGGTTGTCGAAGGAGAGTGGATAGCTGACCTGGCCGGCTGGGTTCTGCAGGACTCCGGGGTTGCCGATGTAAGGCAGGAACGCCGCCCACTCGGTGGGCTGCATGAACGCGAAGAAGTAGCTACCCGTGCCGCCGTCAGAGACGCCGGTCAGGTAGACCCGGTTGTCGTCCACGTTATAGGTTTGCTTGATGCTTCGCAAAATCGACGGCACGTTGTCGGCCTGATTGTCGAACCACCAGAAGGCTTCGTCCCAGGCAGCAGGAACCACGACGATGCGCCTTGGATCGCGCAGGCCGTCGTAGCCTTGCCTCCACAGCGGCTCACCCGGCGCCATTGGCGGGCGGTTCACGCCGCCGTGCAGGTTGAATTCCACGGGATAGGGGCGGCTTGAGTCGTAGTCCTCGGGAACGAGAACGACGTAGGGAAATACGGTTCCGTCCGGCGCTGTCCGGCTCAGCTCAAGCTGACCGGTGGGTACGTCAGATGAATAGTCGGGGCCGGCCGAGAGCGAATCGTAAAGCGCCGCAACATCGGCGCCAGCCTCCAGCAACTGTGTACTGGATTGTTGTTGCTCTGGTTCGCTGCTCGCGCGCCAGAACCGGTCTACCAGAATCTGTCCAGCGTCGCTGCCTGCCGCGGACTGGCACTGAGTCAGCAGCAGGCTGGTAGCCAGCAGGAGGGGGAGTATTGTTGTTTTCATGGTTCAGATCATAAACCAGCCTCTGGGCCAGGCCAATCTTTCCTTTTCAGCGCATTGGGAATAGGATTCAGCACACATAAATCAACTCAAGATTGATGGCTCGCCGAAGGGTTTCGCTATCGGAGGTAAAGAAACATGTCTTTGAGACGCATTAGTACACTTCTTGTTGCAGCGGCGCTGACCTGTACAGCGCTGTTCAGTCACGCCCAAAGCTATGGCACCGCAGAGCTGATCGCCAAAGCCGAGGCTGGTGATGCGGGCGCACAGCAAACGCTTGGCGTAATGTACCAGACCGGACAGGGCGTCCCTCCCGACATGCTGGAGGCTGCCAAGTGGTACCACCTGGCAGCAGATCAGGGTAATGCCATGGCGCAGATGAATCTGGGCATGATGTACAACTTCGGAATGGGCGTGCCCCAGGATTATATCGAGGCGGAGAAGTGGTTCCGACCCGCCGCCGAGCAGGGCATCACCGTTGCGCAACTGAACCTGGCGCTGCTCTTCAGCAATGGCTACGGCGTGAATCAGGACTTCGCGGAAGCCGCCAAGTGGTACACGCTGGCTGCCGACGAGGGTGACCTGACGGCGCAAATGAGCATGGCCGAGATCTACTACGTCGGCAAGGGTGTGGATCAGAATCTGGCTGAGGCTGCCAAGTACTACCGACTCGCCGCAGAACAAGGTGAAGGGGTTGCGCAGTTCAATCTCGCTGTGATGTATCACGATGGGCAAGGTGTCGCGCAGGATTTCGCCGAGGCTGTCAGATTTTATGGCCTGGCCGCTGATCAGGGGCACCTCACCGCGATGTACAGGCTTGGTGTGATGTATGAAGACGCGCAGGGTATGCCGCAGGACTATGCTGCTGCTGCCACCTGGTATCGTCGCGCTGCGATGGAAGGGTACTTCAGTGCCCAGAACAATCTCGGCATTCTCTATGGCAATGGACTGGGTGTAGAGCAGGATCTGCTCAAGGCTGGGATGTGGCTGAATATCGCGGAGAAAATTTCCTTCGGCGAAGAACGCGATCAAATCGTGATGAATCGCGACAGCGTGATCGCCAATCTGAGTGAAGAGCAGCTCGCGCAGGCGCAGGCGATGGCAGACAAGTGCCTGGAGTCACGCTATAGGGAATGCGAGTAGCTTTTCTGTGACCACTCACTGTTGAAGGAAAAGTGTTGAATAAAAAAAGGGGCCTGCGTGGCCCCTTTCTCATTTAGTGATACTAGTTACCCAGGAATAGTGTTTGAACTATTCTGGAAGACTCCAGTGTATCCCCGAAAGCTGGTCCCGGGGAATGCAGCAGCCAAGGCCTGAACAACACTAATCTATTGTATTTGTAGGGTATGGATAAGGTCTTTTCCCACAATGATTCATCAAGTCCTTCCTTCTCCAGGAAGGCTTTCAAGTCGTTAAAATTCTTCCACCCATATTTGGCAAAACCTTCGGGCGTATTGGGCGCCACTTCCAAGCCAGTTCGCAAATGTCTCCAGAAATTTGTGCCATCTGTTTTAGGATGGTTCTTGGAAAGGTACACAACTCCTGCCCATTTGGTTTCTACATCCACATCATAATGAATATGGAATTTGAAAGTATCGTTCTCTTTCGTAAACCTTAATCTTCCGTTTGCGTTTGTTGAAGAGTTTACTGTCGGTTCCAGTGTCAATTTTTGAAATATTTCCCTGCTCTCTGCTCCCAAAAAATAGTCTGTGGTCATTACGCCTGCATAGTTCCCACTCGGCGAGTCTTCTGGTTTGAGTGACTTCAGAGCAACTCGAACCAATTCATCTGGATTGCTGTAAAAATCGTCTACTATCATGTACCTGTTAATCATTGTCGTACCGCTCGTAACAGACTAATAAACCGCAGGTGGTTGCGGAGTTAGGGCTCAATCAAGTGGTTGTGGGGAACCCAGTAACCTGACTTATATTAAGCTATCCAATTTACATTTGTATACGGCGAAGGTGCGGGTATTGCCGGGAACTTTAATGGGAGGTGCGATAGGAGGTGCAATAGGAGGTGTGATGGAAAGTTTTTTAGGGGCTTCTTGATGGTGCCCAGGGGCGGAATCGAACCACCGACAAAAGGATTTTCAAAGACACTCATCACGGAATAGTAATGAATATCGATCAGCGTCCAAAACTTTCCGGCCTAGCGACCTTTCCCGGCACTGCTTTGATGATGAACCGAATGGCGCCTCCGAACTTCGACAATAATATCTATAGATACCACCGGCTAAAACGCCGGAGTATGACATACTGAGGTGGAAACTATTGGACGCTGTTTTCACCCCTAATCTGGAAAGTTGTGCACGCTGATTGACATTCCTGAGCCACCAAAAGTCTGCTTGCCCTGCGCATCTGACTCGTGCCGCCAACGCGCCAAGATGCTGGTCTTGATGCCAAGCTCCCGGCCACTTGGGAACACTAGCTGACGAACCTGCTCAACCGCACCTAGTTTGAACTCCGGGCTCTACTTTCTTCTCTTCGACATAAACACTCCTTTTGCCCATCATTGGGCTTCTTTGAAGTGTGCGTAAAATCGGGATAGAACCCGATGCTTCTCCAATACCCAAAAGAATGCTGGCAGCATGACCAGCAACCCAAACCACAGCTATATAAAAGAGCGTAGCGCCTTCGAATGAGCGAGCCCACTCAACTTGTCTGGTTCAAGCGTGATTTGCGCGTCTCTGATCACGCACCGTTGTTGGCTGCGTCGCAGTCAACCCAAGCGGTCCTGCCGCTTTACATTGTAGAGCCTGATTACTGGCTGCAATCGTTTGCATCAAAAAGGCACTGGTATTTCATTCGCGGATTCAACTCCGAAGTGCATAACGGTTTAGGTCGCTAAGGCCGCCATTTGTTCCTGCATTAAATACGCTGGCGTTTTGAAGTCCAGCAGTTTTCTGGGTCTATCGTTAAGCAATTTGATCGCCTTGGCTACTGCACT
>CAIRBI010000081.1 GCA_903876785.1 uncultured Gammaproteobacteria bacterium | reverse complement strand
GGGCCAGCAGATAGACCATGCTCAGTTTGGCGAGCACGAGGGCGGGGCGGCTGGCACGGCGAATCAGGATATGGCGCAGTGCGCCACTGTCGCGATCACTGGCAAAGGTCCAGGCGGCATAGGCGACGAGGGTGAGGCTGATCAAGGTCAGGCCGGTGGAGAAGCTGTCGACGAAGTGTCCCCAGGCATTGCTGCCAGCGACGGCTTCGGCTTCCTGCCCGAGCAGAGCTTCCCGCGCCTGCTGGCCGGTCTCGGTCAGCCGCACGACGATGGCGCGGGCAATCACGATCAACGATGGCAACAGCACCAGCAGACGGGTGCTGTTGCTGCGCAGAGCGACATATATTTCAGCCTTCAGTGCCGCGAGGAAACCGTTCACAGGTCTGCCTCCACTGCCGCACTGGAAGTGTCATGCGCAGCGTCAAGCAAATGGTCATGAACAGGATCGCGCGCGGTGATCTCGTGGAACAGCGAGGTCAGCGAGGCCCGCTCGCGCTGCAGTTCATGCACGGCGATGCCTTTCAGGACCAGCCGCTGATTGATCAGCGCGGGGCTGACGCCTTCCAGCTGCAAAGTCAGCAGGCCGGCGGCGCTGCTGTCTTCGATCCGCACACCGGGGATGTCCTGCACGATCGCACAGGCGCGCACCACGTCGTCGCAGGAGACCAGCAGGCGGCTGATACGGGAGTTGAAGAGGCGGCTGACATGGTCGCTCACCACAATGCGGCCCTTGTGCAGGATCGACAGGTGCGAGCAGATTTTTTCCAGATAAGGCAGCTGGTGGCTGGAAAGCAGGAAGGCTGTACCTTCCTCGCGATTCAGCGTGCTGATCAGGGCCAGCATGTCGTCGACACCCCCGGCGTCCAAGCCATTGAACGGCTCGTCAAGCAGCACCAGCGCGGGGCTGCCGAGCAAAGCCTGCGCGATGGAGGCACGGCGGCGGTTGCCGAGCGAGAGATGGCGAATCTTGAAGTGGCTGTACTTGCTGATGCCCAGCAGCGCCTCGACCTGCGCCGGCGTCCGCACCCGCTGTTCGCACAACAGGCTGGCGTGTTCCAGCACCTGGCGCACGGTCAGCTGTGGATGCAGGCTGGGATTGTCGAAGATGCTGACCACGCCACCCCGGCTGCGGTGCAGCTGATCGGGTGGCAGCCCCAGCACGCGCACGCTGCCACTGTCGAAGGACTGCATGCCGAGCAGACATTCCAGCGTCGTGGTCTTGCCGGAGCCATTCAGCCCCACCAGACCATGCACGGCGCCAGCAGCGACCTCCAGGCTCAGTTTCCTGAGTACCTCGAAGTCGCCGTATTTCTTGCTCAGTTCCGTGACGAGCAGGGGCGCTGTGTTGTGATAGGTCATGGCTGGTTATGTGTTGAAAAATTATTCGACAAAAATGTCATCGACCTGCAATTGGGTCACCTTGCCGAACTGATTCAGCGCCTCTGCACCGATGCGGTCCAGATCGCCCACCACCGAGATCAGCTTCGGCTTGCCCGCGATGTTCTGGCGCTGGAAGTTCAGCATGTCGTCCAGCTCTGCAGACTGCAGTTGCGCGAAGCGCACTGCACGCGGATCACTGCCCTGCAGGCCCAGACGTTCCCACGAACGCACGGTGCCGATCACCTGACGGAAACCG
>CAIRBI010000080.1 GCA_903876785.1 uncultured Gammaproteobacteria bacterium | reverse complement strand
TATAACAATCCTGCTCTGGACGCACTGGTGCGCACCGCGCAGACGTCGACGGACACGAAGACGCGGATGGATGCGTTCGGCGAGGTGCAGCGTATTCTGCATGAGGATGCGGCGTTCATCGGCAATTACGAGCGTGGGCGGGTGTATGCGACGCATCCGCAGCTCAAGGGTTTGTTGCGCAGGGTGTTTGGGGCGGAGAGCGACTACACCGGCGCATATATTGATGCTTCGAACTAACTGTGGGAGCGAGCCCGCTCGCGATTGATGTCATCAGTGTCAGCGTCAGCAGTATCAGCAGCGGCAGAGGGCCTCACCCGATTCTGCGGCTGACCGCGCCCCTCCGGGGTGCCCTTACTCCGCAAAAAGCCCAAGGTCTTTTTGCTGCGTGCGGCGCTGGTCTTTGATGCCGCTGAATCGGGTAAGGCCCTCTGCCGCTGCTGACGCAGCGCATGGTGCCCGCTGCAGGAAGGTTGAGCGCAAGGTAGAAGACAGCACCGAGACAGAAGACAGCACCAAGGTAGAAGGCAGCACTAAGGTCGAAGGCAGCACTAAGACAGAAGACAGCACCCAAGCAGGAGTTCAGGAGTGGGGCACAGAGCGGATGACCGTGCGCCGCAGGGATGCGGCGCCCGAGCCTACATGGACGTATTCACGGCGTGTCAGCAGCACTGTGCCCCGCTCCTGAGCTCCGGGATCGAAGCTCCGGGATCGAAGCTCCGGAATCGAAGCAATAATTATAGGGTTCACACTAAAGCTATGTGGCAGTACACACTCAAGCGGTTGATACAGGGAATCATCACGGTCTGGTTTATTGCCACCGCGACGTTCCTTGCCATGCACAACGTGCCGGGTGATCCGCTTTCAGCCGAGCGTGGCACCAGCGAAGCCATTCGCGCCAACCTCGCCGCGCGTTACGGCCTCGATAAACCGCTCACCGAACAATATTTCATCTACCTCGGCAACTTCGTCAAAGGCGATTTCGGCATTTCCTTCACCCAGCAGAACCGCCAGGTCAACGACATCATCCGCGAACATTTTCCCGTCTCCGCAACCCTCGGGGTGCTCGCCGTGATCTTCGCGGCACTCGGCGGCGTGCTGTGGGGCGCGCTCACCGCGCTGTACCGCAACCGGCTGCCGGACACCATCATCATGTTCCTCGTGATTCTCGGCATCTCGGTGCCGAGCTTCGTCTTCGCCGCCCTTGGACAGCTTACGCTGGTGAATTTGAACGCTCTGTTCGGAATCTCATTCCTGCCGGTAGCGGGCTGGGGTACTGTCAGTCACATGCTGCTGCCAGCGCTGGTGCTGGGCATGGGCACGATGGCTTATCTCACCCGGCTGATGCGCTCCTCGATGCTGGAGATCATCCACTCCGACTACATCCGCACCGCCAAGGCCAAGGGCCTGCCTGCCGCCAGAATCTTCACGCGCCACCAGCTTCGCAATGCCATTCTCCCCGTTATCACCGTGCTCGGCCCCGCAATCGCCGCGATTACCACCGGTGGTTTTGTGGTGGAGCTGGTGTTCGCGATTCCGGGGCTCGGGCGTTACTTTGTGCAGGCGGTGCAGCAGCTGGATTACACGGTGATCATGGGCACGACGGTGTTTTACGGCGCCTTTCTCGTCTTCATGGTGATCGTCGTGGATCTGCTCTACGGTTGGATTGATCCGAGGGTGAGGCTGCAATGACAACGCCCATCTCCCGTTCGCAGGTTTTCCAACCCGCAGACTTTGCTCCGATCACGCAGCGCGCAGAGGTGCAGGCCATCAGTCGGCCATCGCAGTCCTACTGGCAGGATGCGTGGACGCGCCTGAAGAAGAACCGCCGGGCCATCGTGTCACTGTGGTTGATCGTCGGGCTGCTGGCGTTTGCATTGCTCGGTCCGTGGGTGTGGCAGATCGATCCGGCGCGGCAGGATATCGACCAGATCAGTCAGGCGCCCGGTGCCGAGCGCAGCGCGACTATCGTGGCACCTTATGAGTTCTGGGGCGGTCAGGCCCAGGCCGGTTTCGAGAGTGGTGCGGGGCTGCGGCTGGGGGCGGAAGCCAATTCTCAGGCGGTGCGATTAATCTGGGATGCCGTGCCGGGGGCTGGAGGCTACCGGCTCTATCGCAACATCTTCCCGGTGGATGATGCGCTGGCTTTTGGCTTGCCAATCGCCGAGTTTCCGAATCCGCAGGCCGGTTACTACGAGGACCGGCTCGATCTGCGCCCGGATACTTACTTCTATTCTCTGGTGACCTTGAACGCGCAGGGCGCGCTGACCAGCGATTATCAGACGCTGGAAGTTGCTGTCCACCGTGTGATTACCGTCGATGAAGTGGAGGCGCGCAATCTCGCTGGGGCCGGGACGGCGCTGACTGTCGGCGATGAGGTGTTCCTGGCACTGCACCCATTGGGGACCGACTATCTTGGCCGCGACATGCTGGCGCGCTTGATGGCGGGCGCGCGCGTCTCGCTGTTCATCGGCATCGTGGCGCCTTTTCTGTTTGTGCTGCTCGGCGTGGCGTATGGGGCGACGGCGGGCTTCCTCGGGGGCCGTGTCGATCAGCTGATGATGCGCTTCGCCGACTTCGTGGTGGCGCTGCCTTTTCTGCTGTTCATGATTCTGTTTCAGGTGGTGTTCGGCATCGGGCCGGGCGAGAGCGGTATCGTGCCGCTGCTGGTCGCCTTGATCGTACTCTCCTGGCCCTCGACGGCGCGACTGGTGCGTGGGCAGATATTGCAGATCCGTCAGGAGGCTTATATCAGCGCCTCGCGTCTGCTCGGTGCCCGCAGCATTTATCTGGTATGGCGCCACATGATCCCCAACACCATGGGCGTGATTCTGGTGACGCTGACCTTCGCCGTGCCAAGTGCCATCTTTACCGAAGCCTTCCTCTCCTTCATCGGCATGGGCGTGGCGCCGCCCACGGCGTCGTGGGGCAGCATGAGCAATGAAGGCCTGGCGACCATGCTCACGCATCCGCATGAGCTGATCTTTCCGGCGCTGTTCATCAGCATCACCGTGCTGGCGTTCAACCTGCTGGGGGATGGCCTGCGCGATGCGCTGGATGCGCGCATGAGGAGTTTTGAATGAGGTGCTGTCCATGAGGTCAGAACGATGAAGCCGCCACTCCTCGAAGTCAGTAATCTGCAGGTGGAGTTCGACACTTATGGCGGCATCGTCAAGGCGGTGCGTGGCGTCGATTTCACCGTGGAAGCAGGGCGCACACTGGCCATCGTCGGCGAGTCCGGCTGTGGTAAATCGGTGACGGTACAGGCGCTGATGGGACTGATCCCGACGCCACCGGGACGCATCACGGGTGGGTCCGCAAAGCTGCGTGGCAGCGAAATTCTCGGTCGCAAGACGGTGGAGGGCAGGGAGGTGCGCGGTGCCGAGATCGGCATGATCTTTCAAGACCCCATGTCCTCGCTCAATCCCACGATGACCATCGGCGATCAGATCGCCGAGCCCTTGCAGGTGCATCGTGGCTACAGCCATCGGCAGGCCATGGCCCGCGCCATCGAACTGCTGGAGTTGGTGCGCATTCCCGAGGCCGTCCGCCGCGCCGCGCAATATCCCTTCGAGTTCTCCGGCGGCATGTTGCAGCGCGCGATGATCGCCATGGCGATCTCCTGCAAGCCTACTCTTCTGATCGCCGATGAACCGACGACCGCGCTGGACGTGACCATCCAGGCGCAGATTCTGGACCTCCTCAAGGACCTGCAGGTCGAGACCGGCATGGCGATCATCTTGATTACCCACGATCTGGGCGTCGTGGCACGCATCGCCGACGACGTGGCGGTGATGTATGCAGGGAAGGTGGTCGAGGCTGGCAGTGTGGACGATATTTTCTACCGCTCGTCCCATCCCTACACTCTTGGTCTCAAGCAGGCGATGCCCACCAATGAGCGTGATGCGGTGCAGAAGCTGATGCCTATCGAAGGCAGCCCGCCCGACCTGTTTGCCCCCCCCGCTGGTTGCGGCTACTGCCCGCGCTGCCCCCATGCCATGAGCTTGTGTGCAACGCAGCCTCCGCCGCCGATGCCGGTGGGCGACGCCCATTACGCACGCTGCTGGCTGCATCACGCGCAGGCGCCGCACACCATTGCGGGCATC
>CAIRBI010000079.1 GCA_903876785.1 uncultured Gammaproteobacteria bacterium | reverse complement strand
GTGGAAGTCGACGAATTCCGCTTCGGCCCGGGCCAGACCTATGACGTGCTGGTCACCCCGACAGACGACGCCCATACCCTGTTTGCGCAGACCATGGACCGCACCGGCTACGCCCGTGGCACGCTGGCCGTGACGGCGGGCATGAGCGCGCCGGTTCCAGAGCTTGATGAGCGCTTGCAGCTGACGATGGCGGACATGATGGGCTCGATGGTGATGCCAGCCACGCCGGTGCGCCACGCCTCCACGGAGTACGGGCCGGGCACCGACATGCGCGTCGACACGCCTTCCACCGCATTGAACGACCCCGGCATCGGCCTGCGCAACAACGGCCGCCGCGTGCTGACACTGGCAGACCTGCGCACCCTTGGCGGCCCCATGGATTCGCGGCCTGCGGAGCGCGACATCGAGCTGCACATGACCGGCAACATGGAGCGCTACACCTGGGCGTTCGACGGTATCGAGTTCGGACAGTCAACACCGGTCCATTTCCGACAGGGCGAACGCCTGCGCGTGATCCTGCACAACGACACCATGATGACGCACCCGATGCACCTGCACGGCATGTGGAGCGATCTGGAAAACCCGGACGGCAGCTTTCAGGCACGCCTGCACACGATCATGGTGCAGCCGGCCCAGCGCATCAGTTTTCTCGTCACCGCCGATGCGCCCGGACGCTGGGCCTGGCATTGTCATCTCATGTTCCATATGGACGCCGGGATGTTCCGCGAGGTGGTCGTCGCATGAAGATCACCAGACACAATGCTTGGCTGCTGGCGGCAGCATTTTTAACACCGGCGGCGGTGCTGGCACAGCCTGCGGTGGATCATTCGCAGCATGGGGCGGCGGCAGCCACTCCTGTCACCGCTCCGGCAGTCGACCACTCGCAACACGGGGTGCCTGTGGCAGCGCCGGCTGTAGATCACTCGCAGCATAGGGCACCGGTGGCTGCTCCTGCCGTGGATCATTCGCAGCACACGAGCCCAGTAGCAGTGCCTGCTGTGGATCATTCGCAGCATGGCGCTCATGCCGGGGGGCAATCGCGGGCGGGCCCGCTCCCACAGGGCACTCGCGATCCGCATGGGTATTCCGGGGGTTATCAGCGCGGTGCCGGGCTGTATGCGCTGGAGCACGGACACGACCAACTGCATATGGTTGACTCGCATCGTTTCGGCGCTGTCATCATCGATCAGCTGGAGAGCGTCAACGGCGAAAAGGGCGAGGCCACTGCCTACGACTTGCAAGCGTGGCTCAGTCAGGGCTTGCAGCGCGTGACCTTGAAGGCCGAAGGCGACATCGAACACGGCAAGCTCGAAGAATCCCGCACGGAACTGCTATGGGGCAAGGCGCTGTCGGCGTACTGGGACACGCAACTGGGTATTCGACACGACATGGGGGACAACCCTGGCCAGAGCTGGCTCGCCGTCGGCATGCAGGGTCTGGCGCCCTACTGGTTCGAGATCGATGCCACCGGCTATCTGGGCAGTGGCGGCCAGACGGCGTTGCGGCTGGACGTGGAGTATGACCTGCTGCTGACCCAGCAACTGATTCTGCAGCCAGCCGCAGAGCTCAATTTGTACGGTAAAAGCAACATGGAGAATGGCGTGGGGAGTGGCCTTTCTGACGCGACACTGGGAATGCGTCTGCGCTATGAATTCTCGCGGCAGTTAGCGCCCTATGTCGGTATCGAGCGCATCACCCGTTTCGGGCAGACAGCCGATTTCGCCCGCCGGGCAGGGCTGCGCGCGCAAGACACCCAGTGGGTCGCCGGTGTGCGCTTCTGGTTCTAGAGCTGCTACCATAGCCTGACGTTCATTGTCAGAAACCCGTTGTCGGAAGGCCAGCACCCACGCCATGTTCACCAAGGAATTTCGCGTCCTCAGTCTCAATATTCACAAGGGCTTTGCTCTCGGCCCGAAGCGACTGGTCCTAGGCAAGATTCGGCAATGCCTGCGCGACAGCGGCGCCAACATCGTGTTTCTGCAGGAAGTGGTGGGCGCCAACCACAAGCACCAGAAGCAGGTGTCAAGCTGGCCCTCGCAGACCCAGCTGGAATACCTCGCCGACACGGTCTGGACACATCACGCCTATGGCAAGAATGCGATCTATCAGCACGGCCATCACGGCAACGCCATTCTCAGCGAACTGCCCTTCGTGCGCTGGGACAACATCGATGCCTCGGTGCTGAGCTTCTCGCAACGCGGTTTTCTGCACGGGACCATCCAGGGTGAAAAAGGTGGCAGCCTGCACCTGATCTGCGTGCATCTGGGACTCTTCGAGCGCGAGCGCAAACTGCAGGTCGCCCATCTGGTGCGTCACATTCATGAAAATGTGCCGCCCTCCGAACCGCTCATCGTGGCCGGCGATTTCAACGACTGGCGCAAGACTGCGCATCGCCATCTGCTGGAGACGCTGCAGCTGACCGAGGTGCATGAACATATGCGGGGACACTGTGCCCGCACCTTCCCGGCGTTCCTGCCCATGCTGGCCATGGACAGAATTTATGTGCGCGGCGCGAAGATTTCCTTCTGCGACAGCATTGCGGGCGAAAACTGGCGCGAATTCTCGGACCATAGAGCCCTGCTGGCGGATGTCCGCATAACGCTGTAAACGAGGAATGACGTTTGATGCTGTCGGATGCGCTGCTATGGATTCTGCCACCACTGCTGATCGCCCTGGCCGTGGGGGCGGCCGGGCATGCGTTGCTTACCAAGCTCAACTCCAGCTCGGCATTCGGCTGGATTGCGCTGTGTATCATCCTGCCTCTGGCCGGCCCCATCATCTACCTGCTGTTCGGCATCAACCGCGTTTCCAAGCGCGCCCGCAAGACCTACCTGACGAAGCTGCTGAAGGATTCCAGCGACACCCTGAACGAGCCGCCTGGCACCGACTTTCGCCCGCTGTCCATGGTCGGCGAGCGCATCATCAAGAAGGGCCTGAGTTCGTGTGACGAGATCGTGGTTCTGGAGAACGGCGAGGCACTCTATCCGGCGATGCTGGAGGCTATCAATACGGCGGCCAGGCGCATCCTGCTGAGCACTTATATCTTCGACAATGACGAGACCGGCCGGCAATTTGTGCAGGCGCTGGCGGCGGCGCGTGAGCGCGGTGTCGAGGTCAAGGTCATCGTCGATGGCATGGGCGAGTTCACGAGTCTGCCCCGCATCGGCAGCGTGCTGCGCCGCCATCAGATCGACTTCGTCCGCTTCAATCCGATCACGCTGATCCCTCCGGCGCTGGATCTCAATATGCGCAGCCATCGCAAGGTGCTGGTCGTCGATGGTGTCTTTGCCTTCACCGGCGGCGCCAACATCGG
>CAIRBI010000078.1 GCA_903876785.1 uncultured Gammaproteobacteria bacterium | reverse complement strand
TTCATTGCTCGGTGCCATGACCACCATATTGGGAATGCAGCGCAGGAAGCTGAGATCAAAGCTGCCGGCGTGAGTGGGGCCGTCTTCGCCCACCAGCCCTGCGCGATCGATGGCAAAGAGCACATCAAGGTTTTGCAATGCTACGTCGTGTATAAGTTGATCGTATGCGCGTTGCAGGAATGTCGAATAGATCGCAACTACAGGCTTCAGTCCGTCACAAGCCATCCCGGCGGCCAATGTCACGGCGTGTTGTTCGGCAATGGCAACATCGTGGAATTGACGTGGAAATTTTTCAGCGAACTGGTCCATGCCCGATCCGGCCCCCATGGCCGGAGTGATGGCAGCGAGCAGCGGATGATCGACCGCCATGTCGCACAGCCACTGTCCGAACACTGCTGAGTAGGTGGGCGTTTCAGCCTTGGGTGCGACAGGTTGTGATTGTTTCGCCTCGACTTTGTTCATCGCGTGCATGCCGAACGGATCGCACTCCGATGCCGTGTAGCCCTTGCCCTTCTGCGTGACGATGTGCAGCAGTTGAGGGCCGCGCAGTTGTTTGATATTCGCAAGAATGTCAATCAGCCCGAGCGTATCGTGTCCATCCACGAGGCCGATGTAGTTGAACCCGATCTCCTCGAACAAGGTGCCAGGTGACACCATGCCTTTCATGTATTCTTCGGCGCGGTGCGCTGCCTTCAAAGCGGGAGGGATGTGCGACAGAACTTTTTTGCCCCCTGTCCGAATGAAGTTGTAGGGGCGGCTCGCCCACATGCGGGCAAAATAGCTCGACAATCCGCCGACGTTTCTGGAGATCGACATGTTGTTGTCGTTGAGTATCACCAGCAGATTCTCGTCGATATCGCCGGCATGATTGAGTGCTTCGAAGGCCATGCCCGCCGTCATCGCTCCGTCGCCGATAATCGCTACCGTGTGGCGGTCGATCTGCTGCTCGCGGGCAGCAATCAACATACCAAGTGCGGCGCTGATCGATGTGCTGGAGTGTCCTACTCCGAAGCTGTCGTACTCGCTCTCCTCGCGACTTGGGAACGCCGCCAGTCCGCCGGCCTGCCGCATCGTCAGCATGCGTTCGCGGCGGCCCGTAAGAATCTTGTGAGGATAGGTCTGGTGTCCCACATCCCACACCAGGCGATCGTGCGGAGTATTGAAGGCATAGTGCAGTGCAATGGTCAGCTCCACGACCCCCAGTCCCGCGCCGAAGTGGCCTCCGGTCTGCCCCACGGAATAGAGTAGGAACTTGCGGACTTCCCGGGCGAGGTCCTGTAATTGGGCTGGGTCTATCTTTTTCAGGTCGTCCGGACTTTGAATCTGGTCGAGCAGCGGGGTGTCGGGACGGCTAAGGGGGATTTCATGGAGCATTTGGATGTGCTTACTCGTTATGGATCTGGGCCTGTAATGGCGCCAGACCTTCGGGATGGCGCTAACTTAATGCAATGACCTGAGTGCGTCAATGAAGCGCAGAATCAGTCAGCTCTTGCGCTCCACGATGTATAGTGCGATCTGGCGCAATGCTTCTGCATTGGCATCGAAATTCCGCAGCGCCTCGACTGCTGCGTCACACAGTTCACGCGCCTTGCGCGTCGCACCCTCCAGCCCCAGCAATGACACGTACGTTGGCTTGTTCAGTGCCTGATCTGCCCCCTGAGTCTTGCCCAGCGTGGCGGTGTCGCTGATCACGTCGAGAATGTCATCCTGCACCTGAAACGCCAGCCCTATGCAGTGACTGTACTGACGCAGCGCCGCCAGTTGCAGCTCTGTTGCCCGTTCCGTGCACAGTGCGCCGAGCTGCACGCTGGCGCTGATCAGCGCGCCGGTTTTCAGGCTGTGCATGTTTTCCAGCTGCTCCAGCGTCAAGGTATGCCCCATGGCATCAAAATCGACAGATTGCCCCGCCACCATCCCTTCGTAACCGGAAGCAGCTGCCAGCTGGTTGATCATGCGCAGGCTGGTGGCGTCACTGACGCCCGTGCTCTGCAGGTCACTGAGCAGTCGAAAGGCCAGGCTCAGCAACGCGTCGCCGGCGAGTATGGCGGTGGCCTCGTTGAAGGCGATGTGTACCGTCGGGATGCCTCGCCGCAGCGCGTCATCGTCCATGGCTGGAAGGTCGTCATGGACCAGGGAATAGCAGTGCACCAGTTCGACAGCACAGGCGGCGATGTCGGCCTTCGCAAGATCCTCCCCCAGGGCCCGTGCGGCGGCATACACCAGCAGCGGACGCACGCGCTTCCCGCCCTGCAGGCTGGCGTACTGCATCGCGCTGCGTAACCGGGCTGCGCTTGAGGGCAGGGCCTCCAGATGCGCGCTCAGTGCCGCCTGAATGCGCTGCTGGCACACCAGCATGAAGTCCTTGAGCACGAACGCAGTGGAGGTCATTGTGTTGGTCATTGCGGGTCACTGAGATTGGCGTCATCGAAACTGATGGGTTCGGGGTTGCCATTTTCGTCGATGAGTATCTGCACAGTTTGCTCTGCTTTCTGCAGCGCGGCCTGACATTCACGGGTCAGACGTATGCCCTTCTCGAAGGCCTGCAGTGATTCTTCCAGGCTCAGCTCACCATCTTCCATGGCTGACACCAGACTCTCCAGGTTGGCCAGAGACTCCTCGAAGTTGAATGCACTGTCTTTTTTCTTGCTCATTTACCAATTTCCAGACGCTCACGCGGGCAGCCAATTATCGATTTTCTGCCCCGCAATAGCAATGCGCGGCACCCTGCCTTGTTATTCGTTGACCCGCCAGAGGGCAGGCAGTAGTCTAGCTAGCGTCCGCTTCATCCCCCCGGTTTTACTAGAAGAATTCCGGCGGCACGCACATTCTGAATTGCTGATCGGTGGAGAAGGAAAGTTGGAAGAAGTCAGTCAGGACAAGAAAATCCCCAGCGTGATTGAAGATCAGCACAACGACTGGAGGATTTTGTTCGGCTTGCTTCTGACACTGGTGTGGCTGCTGCTGGCCGTCCTCTATATTTCCACCAATGTCGGCTGGAGCGATTTCATTTACCTGCCTATCGGCGAGATGGGGAACTTCCTGGAAGGTGCGTTTGCCCCGCTGGCTTTCCTCTGGCTGGTAATCGGGCTATTTATTCAGCAGAGTGTGCTGGCGGAAAACAATCGCGAATTGCGTCATAACAACGTGCAGTCCGAGAAGCAGACCATGGCGATCGCTGCCACGGAAATGAATGCCCGTCAGGAGACATTCTTCAAGATTGCCGATAACACCCGGCGTCAGCTCGGTGGCATCAGTGGTCTGCTGTTGCAATCGAGCAAGGGGCCGCAGGGCGACCAGACCTATTCGGAAGCAGAATCCATGGAAATGTGGCATCTGTTCGCGACCGGTGACTTCGAAATTTTTTCCCGCAATTTCCTGGTTTTGTCTGGCAAGGGTGTGGATCTGCAGCCATTGTTTTACGGCACCCAGATACGCAGTACACATACCGATAATTTCATCATGAACTTCGACCGCCTCCTGCGTCTGGCCAAGGAGTGCGATACCAATGGCATTATCACTGATGCGCAGTTACATTCTGCGCACGGACTGCTGAGTTCCCGAATGCGCGAACTGCATCCGCGCATCAAGTTCAAGCGTTATGAGGTGACCCGCTCCAGTTCGTATCTTGAGCAGATCATCAAGAACAGCCAGGGACAGGCACAATAGAAAACCACGTTTAGAAGGAGCAAGGCCCTATGGAGTATGTCGCACTGGTGATCGTTGCAGCGCTGCTGCAGTATTTTTACTTCGGAATCCTGGTGGGCAATGCGCGCGGCAAGTTCAACGTTGCCGCGCCGGCAATCACCGGGCATCCGGTTTTCGAGCGTTATTACCGGGTACATCAGAATACTCTGGAAATGCTGGTGATCTTTATTCCTGCTATCGTCCTGTTCGGTTACTGGGTGCGTCCCGATCTCGGAGCTGGCATCGGCGCAGTCTATCTGGTGGGCAGGTTGGTCTATCTGCGCGCCTATGTTTCTGACCCTGGCACGCGCTCACTAGGCTTTGGTCTGAGCATTCTCCCCACACTCATTCTATTGTTGGGAGGTGGTGTCGGCGCGGTCTTCTCGCTGCTGTAGTTGTGGATAGTTTTTCGCGAAAGTCTCCAGCCCCATCTCTTTTATCTGCTCGTCGATCAGGCTGTCCATGATCCGCAGCAACGGCGTGTATTTGTTCTCGTCGCACTCCACCATTCCCTCCAGAAAAGCCAGCGCATGGACAATAGCCTCCAGCGTCGACAGCGCATTGCTGCTGGGCTCCTTGCGGATGCGGTAACGGCTTGGTGGCGGGGATTGCAGATGATAGCGCGGCAGCGCGGCAAGCCAGGCGGACTCCAGCAACATCCGTCGACTCTTGCGCCAGGTGGCATCGATAAACAACAGCCGTTGTGGAGGTTGTTCGCGCAGGGCTGAGAGTGGCTGACTGGCGGCGCCAGGATAGATCAGTGCGATGTGTTCTTCAGCAATCTGCCCTGCCAGATCTTCCGGCCATGTCTCGGCCTTGCCGACAATCATCGAGCAATCGCTCAGCCCCAGTTGCGCGATGCGGGCAGTGCCGAGCGAGTGCCGGCTTTCCTGCGGATGCTGCAGGATTGTGACGGGCCAGTGGTTCAGAAGGGCGGGGGAAGGCAACTGCGCGCAGTAACAGTGGAGGGAAGGACGCTGACAGTGTGGGCAACGCGCTCGGGGCGGCATGCGGTTTACCTTCCGTCAGCGTTTCCAGGGCGAACCGGCTTCTTCCGTTCCGGCATCCACGTGCATTGAACAACGCCGAACCTTGAATTTCTGACCCTTGATGGGCCTGCCAGCCAGTTGCTCCAGGGCCTCTTTGACCTGCGCGGTGTCGATTGCGACGTAGCTGGCATGGTCCAGAATGTCGATCCTGCCGATAGCGGTCGCTGCAATCACGCCGCCTGCAGTCAGCGCGCCGAGCACATCACCCGGGCGGATCTTGTTCTTGCGTCCGCCGGCGATACTGAGCGTCTGCCATGCAGGCGGCGCGGGTTTGCCGCGTTCCTGCGGCACTACAGCAATGCTCTGAATGTCGGAATCCGACAGCTGTTCCTGGCGTGCTCGCAACGCATCCACTCTGAACCTTTCGTTCTCGAAAAAGACGCTCAAGGACATGCCCGTGTTGCCAGCGCGTCCGGTGCGTCCAATGCGATGTGTGTAGACTTCGAGGTCACGTGGCAATTCGCAGTTGATGACCATCGGCAATTGCTCGATGTCCAGACCGCGCGCTGCGACATCGGTGGCCACCAGAATCTGACAGCTCTGATGACGGAACTGGATAAGTACCTGATCGCGTTCGCGTTGCTCCATGTCGCCGTGCAGGGGCATGGCGCTCAAGCCCGCGTGCACGAGAAAGCGGGCGGTCTCGCGGGTAGCCTGTTTGGTATTGCAGAACACCAGGCACGATTCGGGTTTGAAATGCAGCAGCAGACGCAGCACCGCGACATAGCGGCTATCGCCCGCCTCGGTCGTGCCGCAACTGTAGTAATGCTGAGCAATGCTGGCGGCACCATGACCTTCTTCGACGGTAACCCTACCGGCACTTTTCTGGTACCTGGCGCTCAGGCTCTCGATATCGTGCGGGAAGGTGGCTGAGAACAGCAGTGTCTGCCGCGTTGCCGGAGTCTGGTCGATGATCTGCCCGATGTCTTCGGAGAAGCCCATGTCGAGCATGCGGTCGGCCTCATCCAGCACCAAAGTGCTGACGCGGCTCAAATTCAAAGTCTGCTTCTCGATGTGATCGCGAATGCGCCCGGGCGTGCCGATGACGATGTGGGCGCCGTGTTCGAGTGAGCCGACCTGCGGCCCGAATGCTTGTCCACCACACAGCACCACCACCTTGAGATTTGGCAGGTAGCGCGCGAGCCGTCGAATCTCGGCGGCAACCTGGGTTGCCAGTTCGCGGGTCGGACACAGAATCAGAGTCTGAGTGCCAAAGTCGCGCTGGTTGATGCGGTTCAGCAAGGCGATGCCGAAGGCGGCGGTCTTGCCACTGCCAGTGCGGGCCTGCACGATCAGATCGCCACCCTGCAGCGCAATCGGCAGCGCCTGCGCCTGCACCGGAGTCATGCGGGTGTAACCCAGTGCAGTCAGGTTGTCGATCTGCTCGGGGGGCAGATTCAGTGCGGTGAAGGCATCGTTCACATGGGCTTCGCTCATTCCACGCCCTGCTGATGTAGATATTCGTCGTAGTCGCCCTTGAAGTCGGCGATGCCGTTTGCCGAGATTTCCAGAATGCGTGTCGCCAGTGACGATACAAACTCGCGGTCGTGAGAGACGAAGATCAAGGTGCCGGGGTAGTTCTCGAGCGCCAGGTTGAGGCCTTCGATGGACTCCATGTCCAGATGGTTGGTTGGTTCGTCCATGACCATGATGTTCGACTTCTGCAGCATCATTTTGCCGAATAACATGCGGCCCTTCTCCCCTCCGGAGATGACTTTGACCTTCTTGAGACTGTCGTCCTTGGAGAACAGCATCTTGCCCAGAATGCCGCGAATCACCTGTTCGTCATCGCCCGGCCTTGCCCACTGGCTCATCCAGTCGAACAGATTGATGTCGTCCTCGAATTCGTGATTGTGGTCCTGCGCGTAATAGCCGATGTTGGCGTTTTCAGACCATTTGACCTGGCCCGCCAGCGTCTCGCCAGGCTTCTTGCCGAAATTCCCCGTCAGTGCCTGCAGCAAAGTGGTCTTACCGATACCGTTCGGCCCGAGGATGGCCACACGCTCGCCGACTTCGATCATCAAGTTGAGGTTCTTGATCAGCGTGTTGTCACCGTAAGACAGACTCAGCTTGTGGATTTCCAGCGCGAGGCGGTGCAGCTTCTTCTCCTGTTCGAAGCGGATGAAGGGGCTGATGCGGCTGGAAGGCTTGAGGTCTTCCAGCTTGATCTTCTCGATCTGCTTGGCCCGTGAGGTCGCCTGCTTGGCCTTGGAGGCGTTTGCGGAGAAGCGGCTCACGAAAGATTGCAGATCGGATATCTGAGTCTTCTTTTTGGCGTTATCGGATTGGATGCGTTCGCGCGCCTGGGTCGAGGCGATCATGAAATCATCGTAGGTGCCTGGATACAGGCGCAGTTCGCCGTAATCCACATCGACCATGTGCGTGCACACGCTGTTCAGGAAGTGCCGGTCGTGGGAGATGATGATCATGGTGCAGTCGCGCTGATTGAGGATGCCTTCCAGCCAACGGATTGCGTTGATGTCGAGGTTGTTGGTCGGTTCGTCCAGCAGCAAGATTTCCGGGTCGGCAAACAAGGCCTGGGCCAGCAGCACCCGCAGCTTCCAGCCCGGCGCGATGGCGCTCATGGGGCCGTAATGTTGTTCCAAGGGAATGCCCAGTCCCAGAAGCAGCTCGCCGGCATTGGCCTCGGCGGAGTAACCATCCAGTTCGGCGAACTCGATCTCCAGCTCGGCTACGCGCATGCCGTCGTCTTCGCTCATTTCCGGGAGACTATAGATGCGGTCTTTCGCCTCCTTGATCTTCCACAGCTTGTCATGGCCCATGATCACCGTGTCGATCGCGGTGAAGTTTTCGTAGGCGAACTGGTTCTGGCGCAGGATGCCCAAGCGCTCATCGGCATCCACGTTCACGTTGCCGGCAGAGGGCTGAATCTCGCCACTGAGGATTTTCATGAAAGTGGACTTGCCGGAGCCGTTGGCGCCGATCAGGCCGTAGCGATTGCCGTTGCCAAAGCGCAGGGAAACGTTCTCGAAAAGCGGCTTGGCACCAAACTGGATGGTGATATTGGAGGCAGTAATCAAAGTAGTGTCCGTTCTTTACAGATGAGTGTTGCGGGTGAGAATCACTGCAGAATTGCGGCAGTAGTGGCCCTGCAGGTGCTGCTGACACTGCGGTGGGCGTTATGGTTGTCTATTGCAGGCGCGCGGCATTATAAAGGAGGCGTGCTCAGGCGACTACTGCTTATTTCCCGGCAGCTTGTTAGACTCCCGATGTTAGACTCAAGCCTGCAATTGCAGTATCTTGCCGCCGCCACGAGCCTTCTGCCCTGGCGCCGCATCAGTCATTCGGGGAACAGCGTTGAAAATCATAGTCCGCAATCTTGCTCGGGAAACGACACAGGCAGAGCTTCTTGCCCTGTTTCAGGCACAGGGGCGCGTGCAGTCCTGCACCATCGTCATGGATGCAGTAACCGGAGGTTCCAAGGGGTTTGGATTCGTCAACATGCCTGTCCCGTATGAGGCCAAGACTGCGATTCGGACTCTGAACAACATTGAGCTGGGGCGCAGCCGGATTCGCGTCAAGAAGGCGCAGGAGGTGGCTGAGGCGGACCCGACAGCGAAAGAAGAGTCTGCGAAGGCAGAGCCCCATGCCGAGATGGCAGCCCCGGGCGACGAGGCCGCTGCCCGTGCCCGCATCAAGAAAGATGGCACGCCTCTTGGGTTCAAGAAGCCGCGCACCTTCAGCAAGAAGAAACAGGACTGATTCCTTGGCCGCTGCCCTTGCTGCTGAAGAGCAACTGTTTGCACGCATTGCCGAAGATCTCCTGGCCAATTCATGGAGTGTGATCCCCGCCGCTCTGCCCATAGCACTAAGCGCCGCCTTGCAACAGCAGTTGCAATCGACAGGCACCACTGTTTTCAGTCTTGCCGGTATCGGGCGTGGTACCGATCATGCCATTGCCGCCCAGGTCCGGCAGGACGAAATTCAATGGATAGAAGGCGTAACGGCGGCAGAGCGGGAGTGGCTGGACTGGTCTGGCCGTCTGCAGTCTTATCTGAACAGACGATTATTTCTCGGGCTTTTCTCCTTCGAGAGTCACTTCGCGCTCTATAGTCCGGGAGCCTTCTACCGCAGGCACCTTGATGCCTTCAAGGCGCAGGCGAGTCAGGAAGATGCCGAAGGAGGCGGGAGTAACCGGGTGGTCTCACTGGTCGCCTACTTCAACTCGCAGTGGCAGCCTGAAGACGGTGGGGAGCTGGTGCTTTACTCGGCTGATGGTAAAACGGAGCTGGGTCGAGTGACCCCGGCGCTGGGGACTCTGGTAGTCTTTTTGAGCGAGGATATCCCGCACGAAGTGCTGCCAGCGCAGCGGGATCGATTCAGCATTGCCGGCTGGTATCGCGTCAACCAGACTCGCCACGGGCGCACGGATCCTCCGCGCTGAAACGCCCGCAGGGGTTAATCGCGGGCCTGGGGTAAACTGACAGACAGATGCATGGCGAGGTCAGCTGCCTCATGATTCTTCTGGCAGTGCCGAGGGCGGCCATGTTACTTTTTTATCCGCATTCTCAACCACGTACCCTGAGGGCTATTCATCATGTTCAGCAACACTCTTTCCAGAATTTCACGGCTCACTATCGCTGCAGTCTTCGTGCTGGGTGCTAAATTTGCCAGCGCTGATGTCAGCGGCAGCTGGGCATTCGCAGTTGATATCATGGGGCAGACCGGCAATGCCGCCGTGACCATGGCGCAAGGCAGCGATGGCGCTGTGACCGGGCACTATACCGGGCAGCTTGGTGATACCGACTTCACCGGGACTGCCACAGGGGACGACTTCCAATTCACGCTGACGAGCGAAGCGGGCTCTGTTGTCTATAAGGGCACGCTGCAGGACGATGGCACTATCTCCGGCACTTTGGATCTGGGCGGTATGGCAACTGGCACGTTCACCGGCAAGAAGTCCGGCTGATCCCTCAATAAACTGACCTTAACGCTCGTCTCCGGCCATCAGGGCTTCGGCACGCGCCTCGCGTCGTTCGCGGGGGTCGTTGGTATTCAGGATAATCAACGCGTAGCCGTGTCTCGCCAGCAGAGAACCCCACCAGTTTATACGGCATTGCTTCTCGGTAAAGAAAGACAGGCGCGAGGCTTGAGGCAAGATGGGGCGTTTAGAGCAGGTCATATCGGTGTTCCTTGAACGGGCAACTTGAGTGGGGCGGGCGGTGAATCCGACAATTTTTGTCAGCTGGGCATACGCCATGTCCAGATTGGAAAGAAGCGCGGTTCCGGAATGTGCCCGGTACACCTGCGCAGGAGATTACTGGTCTCCCAGACACCATTCCTTGATTGCAGGTTCCTTGATTCTGATGGCTTGACACTCCTTGACGCGAAGTGTTTATATCGGCCGACCAAAACCGGAGGTCCTGAAACATGCTCGGTTATAAAAACAAGATGAGTTACCTGTCTGCCGCACTTCTGTTGGGGTCGCTGGCCGCCTGCTCTCCCGCGGGAACCCTGCCTGCCGCGGACAACGCTGCGCCTGGCATTGCCTCCGCATCGGCCAGCGCTATCCCCAGGACACCCGACGGCAAGCCTGATCTCAACGGTATCTGGCAGGTCATGAGCACGGCGAACAACAATCTCGAATCGGCGCCTGCCAAGGCAGCCTTGGCGATGGTGCCTGGTGATTTCGTGCCGGTGCCGGCTCCGGAAATTGTGGCGATGGGGGCGATCGGTTCGGTCCCTGCCAGCTATTCTGTCGTTGATGGCGAGACCATTCCCTACAAGCCAGAGGCCTTGGCCCGGCGCCAGACCAATCAGGAGAACTGGTTGACCAGCGATCCCGAGATCAAGTGCTTCATGCCCGGCGTCCCCCGTGCAACCTACATGCCGCACCCTTTCCAGATTTTCCAGAGCCAGCAGGCAATGTTCATCGCCTATTCGTTTGCCGGTGCTGTGCGCAACATCTATCTTGAAAATCCGGGCGAACCGCCTCTGGATGCGTGGATGGGGCAGTCGTATGGATACTGGGATGGCGACACATTTGTCGTCGAGGTCACCGGCCTTGACGAGAACACCTGGTTTGACCGCGCAGGCAACTACCACACCTACAAGCTCAAGGTGACCGAGCGTTACACGCTGGTCAGCGAGAATGTGATTGAGTACGAAGCGACGATGGAAGATCCGGATATTTTTGAACGTCCGTGGACAATCAGTATGCCGATCTACCGGAGACTTGAAGAGGGCTTTGAGCTGCCACAATTCAAGTGCGTGGAATTCGTAGAAGAGTTAATGTACGGAAAGTACAGGAAGGGACGTGAGGCTGAGCTTTTCGGACAGGAAGTCGACCGCTGAGACCAAGTTAATTCAGACCAAACAAAGGGGTGAGAATATGAAGATCAAGATGATGGCAGCTGCAGCTGTCGTGGGTGGTTTGGCAGCGGTCAGCATGCCGGCGTCCGCACACCACGCATTCTCTGCGGAATTCGATGCCAATCTGCCGATTGCGCTGCGTGGGCCTATCACCCGCGTGGAGTGGATCAATCCGCACTCCTGGATACATCTGGAGAACACCAATGAGGATGGCAGCAAGCAGCTCTGGATGGTCGAGGGCGGCACGCCCAACACGTTGCTGCGTCGTGGCATCAATCGTGACTCTCTGCAGATTGGCGCTGAGATCATCGTGACAGGCTATCAGAGCAAGGATCGTCTGTGCACGCCGGAATGCCGTGGCAATGGGCGAGACATCACCTTCCCTGATGGTCGCAAGCTGTTCATGGGGTCTTCAGGAACCGGTGCGCCGACCGACGGTTCTGATCCGGGTGACAGATAACCGCTTGGCCTGCGCTCACGTAAAGCCCGCATAGCCAACGCCGTGCGGGCTTTTTTGTGGCCGGACTTTCAACGTTTGTAACAACTTTCAGTTCAGGACAGGCTCAAGGGTCTGTTCGAAGACGCCGCCGTCACGAAAGAGAATGGTGCCCTCGTAAAATCCGGCGCTGTGCAGCCGCAATACCACTTCCTCGAAGGTGCGATTTTCCCAGAACCAGCCGTGAATGCCGGTGAATGGTGCATGATAGGTGCCCATGCTGCTGGTTGCGGTTCCCTTGTCAAAACTCTCTACAAATTCCTCGCCTTCCAGATTGTCGGGATCTGCGTGCATGTCATAGACCAGCGCGCCCGTCGCCTGCCAGGAGTAGATCATGCTGTTGCCCTCGGCGAGCCGGTACTTGTATTCCAGTGATTGGAACGGCCCCAGCACGAACTCTACGGTGTCCGCTCTGTGCGCCAGGGTTTGAGGCTCCAATGGCCCTTCGCTGGCATCGGCCAACTCCTGCAGCCCGAGCGCACGACCGATGCCGAGCGGGTCGATTCCGAATTCTGCGGGCAGCACTGCCACCACCAGAACTGTGCCGGCTATCAGTACGGCGGCTGCGGTGCTCAACAGTATTTGTCGACCTGATAGCGGGGCGGGGGCGTGCTGGGTATCAGCAGGTTCTGTCATCGCGGATCTCCAACCCCCTGCAGTCAGCATGTCGGGGGATTTCATTAGTTCAGTGGGTCAGGCTCAGTTGAGCAGATAGTGGGTGAACTGGTAAGCGGCAAGCAGTAATCCCCCGCTCATCAGAGCGGTGTTCGTGATGAAGGCATGGCGTAGATAGCTGGCGAAGCGGCGCCAATAACTCAGCACGATGAAGATCATAAACAGAGCCAGAAATTGCCCCAACTCCACGCCCACATTGAAACTGATGATATTGATGATCAGGCCGTTCGGGGACAACTCGAACTCTTGCAGCTTGGTGGCGAGTCCCAGCCCGTGGAACAGTCCGAAAACGAAAACCGCCAGGCGGGGATCGGGGTGGAACCTGCCGAGCCTTGCGAAGCCACCCATGTTTTCCAGTGCCTTGTAGACGATTGATAGCCCTATGATGGCGTCGATCAGATAGGCATTCACCTGCAAATCGGCCAGTACCCCGGTCAGCAGCGTGATGCTGTGCCCGACGGCAAACAGGGTGACATATTGAACCACCTGTATCGGCCGATAGAGGAAGAAGACCACTCCGATCAGATACAGCAGGTGGTCGTAACCGGTGACCATGTGCTTGGCGCCAAGATAGATGAAGGGCATGACGGCCGGGCCATCGATGTCCTGCACGAAATTGGCGTCATTGCCGGTAATCGAATGAGCGTGGACATTGACAGCGCATGCCGACAGCGTCAGCAGCATCAGAATTAGCGATGCGCAGGGCGTCCTCTGGCGTTGCCAGAGGTTGCGGCTGTAACGTGGCGCTGTCTTCGCTGTCTTCGCTGTCTTCGCTGGCATGCGAGGCATCGTCTAGTTGGTGGCAAACTTGGAAGTGATTTCGGGGTTATAGGCCTGATGACATGCGGTACATACGTTGTACAGTTGCGCTCCGGCCTGGAAGAAGTCTTCCTTGTTCTGGAGAGCGGCGGCCTCCATGGCGAGCGCTCCGGCCTGGCTCAAGCCGTTGGCATACGTCAGCCAGGCATCATTGTCGAGAGCCCGTCCGGGCAGCGCGAGCATGTTGCCGATCTCGATGAGCAGGGCGGAATGGCGCCTCACGTAGTCCCATTGCTCGTCAGTGGTCGGGTAAAGTTCCTCGTAACCGCTCTCTCTGCTGTCGACCCAGCCGGCAGAATCCCAGAGGACGTCCGCGGCAGGGTCGAGAATCAGGTTCATGAAGTCCTTCATGTTCAGTGAGGTGTTGAACGCTGCTGGCGGGCTATCGCCAGCGGGGGTGTCTCCCGCGCCGGGTGCAGTTGCCGGTTCACTGCAGGCTGCAAGAAGCAGCACGGCGCTCAACACCGAGGCGCGGTTCCATGTATGCGGAAGCGATTTCACCAGGGCGCAAGCAAGCGCGCGAAAATAGTGCAGCGGGAGTCTGATGTGCATGGACCTGCCCTCGATAATTGTTATGGTCTTGGTGTCTTGGTGATGCATTGTGCGTACGAGGCATTCTACAGTAAAAGCGTGCGAAGGCGATTCTCGCGACCCCGGGCATCCCTGCGGTTGGCCGCGATATCTAATCCTGCTCTCCTTGATTAAACTGAGGCGCTGGTTTAGGTTGCTCACAGGATGTTTTTTGCGCAAAAATTGATCGGGCACAAGGTGTGCAGGCAGAGAGCCTGACCAGATCCTGTATCCGGCCCTGCAATAGTGTAAGGATATTCATGAACTATCGCTTGTACGAATGGAAGATCATCTACGTCTTCATCGTGGTTTTCGCGTTGATCCAGGTCGGTGCCTACATGGTGCTCACGGTCAGCAATGAAAATATTGCACGGGAGAATGCCGGTCACGATCTCGAAATCGCATCCGATGTCATGCGCAATCTCATCCTCCTGCGCAGTCGGCAGTTAGCTCTCACCGGCCAGGTGATCGCCGCCGATGCTACCGTGCGGGAAGCGATAGCAACCGGGAACAGGTTGGCCATCGAGGCGACGCTACAGAATAACGGCTTTCGCATTCAGGCGGCAGCCATCCTCCTCACCGACATGAACCGGAATGTGATTGCCTATGTATCCGGGCCTGCCGCCGCCGGCCAGTCGGGCCCGGTCAGTGTCAATCCTGCCATCCTGCAGTCGCCTCCCCCCCTCGCAGATGATTGCGCCCATGGATAGCAGTGGCGAGGCTCTCCACCAGGTCGTGACGATTCCCATCAATGCCCCGCAGCCAGTCGGCTGGCTCACCATCGGCTTTCCGATGGGAGACCCTCTGTGGCAGGTATTGGGAGGAGACGCCAATGCCAACTATGCCTTCTTCGCCCGCTTTGCAGGCACGCCATGGAAGATGCATGCCTCGACCTTTCCGACGGAGGTCGGGGATGGTCTGCTGGAACAGTTCATCTCGGCGGATAGTGTTGTCCCCTCATTCGACAATGGCCATTACAACTATCTTCTGAACATGCTGCCGTTGGTTCGTTCCGAAAGCCTTGAAGTCATCGGCGTCATGGGGAAGTCGCTGGATGAGGTCATGGGGCCCTTCGATCAATTGCAGACCAGCCTGATGAGATGGATGCTGGCGAGTGTGGCGCTGAGTATTCTCGCCGTGTTCCTGCTGACCCGGCTGATGGTTGGTCCTATCAACACTTTGGCCCATCTTGATACCCTGACCGGCGTTGCGAATCGCCGCTTGCTGGACATGAGCATTAGCCGGCTGTGCATGCAGCCCGGGGGAAGGCCGTTCAACACCTTTGCCGTCCTGCTCCTCGATATGGATGATTTCAAACAGATCAACGATACGCGCGGGCATGACGCGGGCGATCAGGTCTTGCGGATTATCGGCCGACGCTTGAAAGCCGCAGTGCGCAAATCGGATCTGATCGCACGCTACGGCGGCGACGAATTTGCGGTGCTGTTGCACGGCGCAACCCGCGAGTCGACACGGCAGGTGATGGAGGCTCTGATGCTCTCTCTCAAGAAACCCTTGCTGGTGGATGGGCGGGAGTTCTCGGTGTGCCTGAGTATCGGTGCCGCGCTGGCTCCTCAGGATGGCACCGAAGCGGCGGTATTGCTGAAAAATGCTGACCAGGCTATGTATGCTGCCAAGCGGTCACCGCAGTCCTTCGTCTTCTTCGATGAGGCAGGAGAAACGGAGGAGATGAACAGCCGTCTAAGCACCCGCCGCGCCTGACCTGTCACGCTTTCTTCCTCTGTTTTTCCAATTGCAAGTCTAAATGAGATCGATTATCATCTCCGTCATAATGCGGTGCAATCCTTGCTGTCGGATATGACAGCCATTCCTTCACTTAACCCGCACCGAGGAGACCTCTCCATGCTTAGGAAATTTACGCTGACGCTGCTGGCCGTTTGTTGCACCCCTTATTGCGTCCCGGCGCTTGCCGACGAAGTGAATATCTATTCCGCCAGGCAGGAAAATCTCATCAAGCCCATTCTGGATATTTTCACAGAGCGCACCGGCGTGACCGTGAATCTGGTGACGGGCGCTGCAGATGAACTGATTCAGCGTCTGACACTGGAAGGGGATAACTCTCCGGCGGATATGCTGATCGCCGAAGACGTTGGTCGTCTTTATCGTGCCAAGGAAGCGGGTGTTCTGCAGGCGGTGGAATCTGCGGCCATCAATGGCATCATTCCTGCGCAGTACCGCGATTCCGAGGGCTACTGGTATGGCCTGACGCTGCGTTCACGCGTCATTATCTATGACAAGGCGCGCGTGAATCCTGCGGACCTGTCCACCTATGCCGATCTGGCCGATCCGAAGTGGGACAACAAGATCTGCGTACGCTCCTCCGGCAACATCTACAACCAGTCTCTGGTGGCGTCCATGATCAGCCGCAATGGTGTCGAGGCAGCCGAAGCCTGGGCCACTGGTCTGGTGGCGAACTTCGGCCGCGACCCGCAGGGTGGCGACCGCGAACAGATCAGCGCAGTGGCCGCAGGACAGTGCGATCTGGCCATCAGCAACACCTACTACTTCGGTGGCATGCTGAAGTCCACGAATGAGGCAGAACGCAAAGCGGCTGAGGCTGTGGCGGTATTCTTCCCCGATCAGAACGGCAATGGCGCGCACATGAACATCAGTGGTGCGGGCATTACCAAGGCTGCCAAGAACCTCGACGCCGCCGTGCAGTTGATGGAGTTCCTGGCTGGCGAAGAAGCGCAGGCCTGGTACGCTGAAGTGAACAATGAGTTCCCGGTGCGCGCCGATGTGCCTGCCAGCGAGCTGCTGCAGTCGTGGGGAACCTTCAAGGCTGACAATCTTGCGCTGGAAGAACTCGGCATCCATAATGCCGAAGCAGTCCGCCTGATGGACAGAGCCGGCTGGCAGTAACAAGGGTGGCAACCACCACCCGCACCTGACAAGCGGATGTCTCCATGATCAATAGTGTGGACAGGGCCCCGGAAGGGGCCTTGTCGTCTCTGAAAACCGGGTTTTACAGCCGTCTTCCCATGCTGGGTATCCTGCTGTTGTGTCTGCTGCTCAGCGTGCCGGTGCTTACCATCCTCACGTCGATCACCAGCAGCAGCGACGGTGTCTGGCAACACCTCTATGACACTGTGCTCGGCGACTATGTCACCCATTCCCTGACGCTGCTGGTGGGCGTTGGCCTCGCGGTGCTGGTGCTCGGCATCGGGCCGGCGTGGCTGGTGACGATGACCCGCTTCCCGGGCAGCCGCCTGTTGGAGTGGGCGCTGTTGCTGCCACTCGCGATGCCCGCCTACATCATTGCCTACACCTATACAGGGATGCTCGACATCGGCGGACCGCTGCAGGTGTGGATTCGCGAAACCTTCGACGTGCGTTTCGGCGACTACTGGTTTCCCAATGTCCGCTCCCTGGCTGGCGCCGTCGCCATGCTGTCACTGGTGCTCTACCCCTACGTCTACCTGCTCTCGCGTACCGCCTTTCTGGAGCAGTCCGTCTGTGTGCTGGAGGTCTCGCGCACGCTCGGTGCCAGCCCCTGGCAGGCGTTCACTCGTGTGGCGATGCCGCTCGCTCGCCCTGCCATCATCGCTGGTCTGTCGCTGGTGCTGATGGAGACCCTGGCGGACTACGGAACCGTGCAGTATTTCGGCGTGTCCGCCTTCACCACCGGCATCTTCCGCACCTGGTTCGGGCTGGGCAGCCTCACGGCGGCAGCCCAGCTCGCGGCAGTCCTGCTGATCTTCATCCTGTTCCTGGTGATGACCGAAAATTGGTCGCGGCAGAAGGCGCGCTACCACCATACCAGCAACAAGTACTCACGCCTGCCACAGATCCCGTTGACTGGTTGGAAGCGAGTGGCGGCCATGATCTACTGCTTCCTGCCGGTCCTGCTCGGCTTCCTGATCCCCTTTATCCAACTGTCGCTCTGGGCCATGGATACCTGGCATCTGGTCGACAAGGACAGCTTTTTTACCCTGTTCATGAATAGCCTGGAGCTCGCCTCGATTACGGCCATCATCGCGCTGCTGCTGGGGGTGTTCATTACTTACAGCAAGCGCCTGCGTCCGACGCTGCCGCTGCGCAGCATTGTCAGAGTGATGGGACTCGGCTATGCGATTCCCGGCACGGTGATCGCGGTGGGCGTGTTGATTCCGTTCGCGTGGTTCGACAACACGCTGGATGCCTGGATGCGCGAGCACTTCGATATCGCCACCGGCCTGCTGCTCAGTGGTACGCTGATCGCCGTTGTGTTCGCCTATCTGGTGCGCTTCCTGCCCGTGGCGTTGAATACCCTCGATGCCGGGCTGGGCAAGATCAAGCCGACGATGGACGATGTCGGGCGCTCGATGGGTCTCAACCCCTTGCAGATCCTGCGTCGTGTCCATGTGCCGCTGTTGCAGGGCAGTCTGCTGACCGCCAGCCTGCTGGTGTTTGTGGACGTGCTCAAGGAGTTGCCGGCCACCCTCATTCTGCGCCCGTTCAATTTCAACACGCTGGCGATCCGTACCTACGAACTGGCCAATCAGGAGCGCCTCGCGGAGGCCTCCAGTTCGGCCCTGATGATCGTTTTGGCCGGTATCATTCCTGTTATCATCCTCAGCAAATCGATCTCCAGATCCCGGCCTGGTCATGACTCAAGTACTTGAACTAAAAGATGTTTCCGTAGCGCTCGAAGGCAACCCCATTGTGCGCGGCATTTCCCTGCAACTCAGCCACGGCACTATCGGTTGTCTATTGGGGCCGAGCGGCTGTGGCAAGACCACCTTGCTGCGGGCCATTGCGGGGTTTGAGAAAGTCCAGCAGGGCCAGATCAGTATCGCCGGGTCTCCGGTCAGCAACCAGCAGCTGTGTGTGCCGGTGGAGAAGCGCCATGTCGGTATGGTGTTTCAGGACTATGCCCTGTTTCCGCATCTGACGGTCACCGAGAACATCGCCTTTGGTCTATCCGCTTTGAGCCGTGCAGATCGTCAGAAGCGGGTGCAGGAGCTGGCCGAGATGCTTAAGATTGGGGAGTTTCTCAATGCCTATCCGCACCGGCTGTCCGGCGGCCAGCAGCAGCGCGTCGCCGTGGCGCGGGCCATGGCGCCGAAACCCGGCATCCTGTTGCTCGACGAACCCTTCGCCAGCCTCGATGTGGAGTTGCGGGAACAGATCGCCCGTGAGATTCGTGCCGTGCTCAAGCACGACGGCATCACGGCGATACTGGTCAGCCACAATCTGTACGAGGCGTTCGCCATGGCCGACGAGATCGGCGTCATGCGTGCGGGGGAGCTGCTGCAGTGGAGCACGCCCTTCGAGCTTTATCATCAGCCAGCCTGTGCCTATGTTGCGGACTTCGTGGGTGAAGGCGTCTTCCTCAACGGCACCGTTGTGGACGCTGCACGGGTAGAGACTGCGCTGGGGCTGCTGGGCGGGGATGAATTGCATGGCTACCCGCTGGGCAGCAGGGTGACTGTATTGATCAGGCCGGATGATGTGATTCACGATGACGCCAGCCCGACTCAGGCCAGAGTCGTGGACAAGGCCTTTCGCGGCGCGGGTTACCTGTACACACTGGCACTGCCGGATGGCTCGCACGTGCTGAGCCTGGCGCCGAGCCATCACGCCCATGCCGAGGGGGAGATGATCGGCATTCATATCGAGATGGATCATTTGGTGGCGTTCAGGGCGAGCTAGTCGCCCTGTTCTAATCGCCCTGTTCTACTCTCCTTGTTCTACCAGGAAGGTCTCCAGACTTTCGCCTGTCAGTTTCTTCACCTGTGAAAATACAAACCAGATGGCCAGCATGAGAATGACCATGCTTGGCAGGGCGATCACCGGGTAGCTGAGCGCGGTCATCTTGCCCAGTTCGGCGCTGAATTCCGTAGTGCCGGGCTGGCTGACCAGAATGACCTTGGCCAGCACAAAATTCAGCACTGACGAGACGAAGAACGACCCCGCCACTATCAGCGATGCCTGCGCCAGGCGGCGCTCGAACAGCTCAGTCTTGCCCTTGACCGCCAGCGCCGCATAGAGCGCTTCGACACGCACCAGTTGTGCGTTCAGGATCAACGTCTTCACCAGCGGGAAACGGGTACGCTGGGTAAACAGCACGGCGATGCCGATGCAGGCTGGAATTGTTGCCTCTTTGATGGCGATGTATTTGGGGTCCAGCTCCAGCAGGCTGATGCCGCCGGTCAGGAACACGCTCACCACGCCGAGGATGGAGAAAGGGTTGATCTTGCCGGACTGGCGCAGATCCCACAGGCCGTAGCCGATCGGGAAGGCCAGTGCGAAGACAATGCTCAGCGACGGGCCGAGGCTGTCGACACCACTCAGTCTGCTCAGGATGAACACTGGGATGATGATGTTGAAGGCTAGGTTGGCCAGAAAGCCGCCACCGGTGGGAGCGCCTTCCTTGCCCTTGGCCTGCTTCGCGGCGCCGGGTTCTGTGATTGGGATTGGATTGTCGGAGTTGGCTTCGCTCATGATCTTCAGTCGGTTATTTTTCGTCCGCGCAGTATACGAAATTTATCTAGCCCGTTACCACTGGCAGTGTTGCATCCGCTCCCCACTCCGCCCAGGAGCCGTCGTAAACGGCGATATCCTGGTACCCGGCCAGATGTGCGGCCAGGGCGATGACGCAGGAGGTGACGCCCGAACCGCAGCTGGCAATGATGCGATCGGACGTCGGTGCGCGAGCTGAGAGCGCCTGCTGCAGTTCGCGCACAGGACGCATGCGGCCGCTGTTGATCAGTTGGTCGAAAGGCAGATTGCGGGAGCCGGGCATATGTCCGCCGCGCAGATCGGGGCGCGGTTCAGGCGCTCTGGCGTAGAATCGATCCGCCGAGCGGGCATCGAGAATGCTGACGTCATTCGAGGACGTGGCCAGCAGCACCTCGCGCCAGTCGCTGATCAGAGTGGGGCGATAGCTGGCCGTGAAGTTGCCGCTGGGCCCGGTTGGCTCCGGGTCCGAGTCATGCAATGGCAGCCCCGCCTGCCGCCACGCCGGCAATCCGCCATCGAGCACGGCGCTGCGTCGAAGTCCCATGGCCTGCAGCATCCACCACGCTCGCGGGCTAGAGAAGATGCCGACGCTGTCATAGACGATTACCGTGCTGTCGCTGTTCACCCCCAGCCGACGCAGTTCAGTGGTAAACAGCTCCGCATCCGGCATCATGTGCGGCAGGCTGGAGTCGCGGTCGCAGATGCGGTTGTCGAAATCGAAGAAGCGCGCACCGGGAATGCGCTGCGCCAACCACTCCTGCCCGGCATCGCGGGCGCTGCCGGGCATGTGCCAGCTGGCGTCGAGCACGACCAGATTCTGATCTTGCAACGCAGTGGCCAGCCATTCGACGCCAACCAGTGCGCCAGGAAGTTCCAATGTAGACATAATTCTGTTCTCCACTAAAATTGGGGTCAGAGTAAAATTGGGGTCAGCAGTAAAATTGGGGTCAGCAGTAAAATTGGGGTCAGAGTAAAAATACACTGTATT
>CAIRBI010000077.1 GCA_903876785.1 uncultured Gammaproteobacteria bacterium | reverse complement strand
GCGAGCGTTCCTGGCGGTTCTTTCGGTGCGCCCCCCACGATCTGGTGCAGCCCTGCTGCCAGCACCACGCCGTCTGCCGCAGATTGTGGCTGCACGGTGAACAGGGCATCCAGAGATGTTGCATCGTTGGCGGCAAGCAGCCGCCCTGCGGGGGCTTCAGTGAAGATTGAGACAGCTGGCTGTGCAGGAGATATCGGCAAAGACGCGCCAACCAGAGACGAATTACCAAACAGGCTGGGCTCAGGGCCATCCAGATCAAGAAGCGTGGGCGACGAGAGTGGCGACACGAATAAGGAGCGTGCCGCAGCGACCGGCAATCCGGAGGCTGTCAGCTCGTCGATTGGAGCACCCTGTGTGGGCTGCGTGGCAGGGCCAGCGACCAGCGCTTCAGGAGTCAGGGTGTCGGCGCCTGGCGGCAAAGTCTGACCTTCCAGCGGCAGGGGATTTCCTCCAAACAAGCCCAGCGCGTGGAAGGCTGGCGTCTGTGCTGGGGCACCTTGTGACTCCGTCGTCCTGGCATCGGCGTTAGGCTGTTCGTCGGCTTGTTTCCTTTTGCCTTCCTCCAGCAGCTTTTCAAAACGCGTCTTTCCGGCTTTTGGCAGAGTCTGCTCGCTCACGCCTTGCGCCACGGATGACGCGGATTCCGGCATGTCTCGTGCGTCCCGAGGGCGTTCGCCGGGCTGCAGAGAGGAAGTTTTCGGGGAGGCCGAGCGCGCTGTCGGCGTGGTGTTCAAGGGTAGAAGCGTATTGAGCTGGGCCATGCTGTTTTCTCCGCCACCTGACCTCGGGAGCGGGTACAGGCATGATTCTTACCATGCCTGGAGCAATAAGCCTGCCAATCTGTCCTTTTTCCGGGACGGCGGTTGTGGAGCTGTCCAGCGCGGATCAGGTCGATGCTCTCTCGTTACTGACACCGGCCTCATCAGCGGTCGCGGCGGCCTCTATATCCTGCCTCTGAGCCAAAGCTGCATTGCGTTTTTCGCGTTTGTCGTTGCGCTTGCGCACCGCCTCACGGTGGAACATGTTGAGTATTTCGATGCCCGCCGAGAACGCCATCGACGCATAGATGTAGCCTTTGGGCACGTGCACGCCGAAGCCTTCGGCGATCAGCGTAGTGCCGATCATCAAGAGGAAGCCCAGTGCCAGCATGACGATGGTGGGGTTGCGGGCGATGAAGTCAGCCAGCGGATCGGCGGCGAACATCATCACCCCCACAGCCACCAGTACCGCGATGATCATGATCGGCAGGTGCTCGGTCATGCCCACAGCGGTCACGATGCTGTCGATGGAGAACACCAGGTCCAGCAACAGAATCTGAAATATTGCGGCAATACCACCGGTGACCACGGCAACCTTCAATGTGGCGTCTTCGTCGATGGGGTCCGGGTCGACACTGTGATGAATTTCGTGAGTCGCCTTCCACACCAGGAAGAGACCGCCGGCGATGAGAATGATATCCCTCCAGGACATTGGTTCGCCAAAAATATCGAAGAGAGGTTCGGTCAGCTGCGCGATGAAGGCTACGGTGCTCAACAGCAGCAGACGCATGACCAGCGCGGCAGAAATACCGATACGTCGGGTCCTACGGCGGGAATGT
>CAIRBI010000076.1 GCA_903876785.1 uncultured Gammaproteobacteria bacterium | reverse complement strand
CGGCGGCCACCGCTTCAGCGCCCAGGCTGGCCACGATCTTGATGGCGGCAAGATGAACCAGCGAGAGCAGCAGATTGCCGAGGATTGTCGGGCCTGCCAGCTTGAGCAGGCTCAGGCGCAATGGTGCGACCTCGCCCGCACAAGAGCGGTCAGTAGATGCGTTTTGCGACGCCATGGGAGCGGGCCCGATCCCTGCGGATCATTGGAGGAATGCGTTGTGTCAGATAGTGTGGTTTGTGGCGCTGACGTGGCTCAGGCGCGACTGAAGTGGCGGCCCGCGCTGCGCGGCAAGGATACGCCTGTGCCGTGGTGACTGGCAATTCCTGCCTGTCGCGCGCAGTGGGCGCCTTGACCGCCCCCGGGAGATAACGTATTTTCAGCCTCCCGAATGTCCCTCACTTACATCACACAAGAAGAATCGACACAGTGACCGAATCCGCCAAGAACTCCCTGATGAGTAAAGTCATCGTCTGCGCCGCCTTCATCAACGGCTTTGCCATCATGGCTATCGAGCTGCTCGGTGGCCGCGTGCTCTCGCCGTATTTCGGCACCAGCGTCTATGTATGGGGCAGCATCATCACCATCTTCATGCTGTCGCTCTCGCTCGGCTATCTGTGGGGCGGCAGACTGTCTTCCCGCAATCCCAACCCCTACACCTTCGCCATGTTCTTCCTGCTGGCCGCCATCCTCTCTCTGCCAATCATCTTCTTTGGCGAATGGACCATGACCCAAGTCTTCCTCAGCATCGAGGATCCTCGTTATGGTTCGCTGGTGGCGGCGACGCTGTTGTACTTTCTGCCGATCTGCTTCATGGGCATGGTGTCGCCTTACGCGATTCGGCTGATGGTGAGCTCTCAGGAACATAGCGGCCGCATGGCCGGTCTCCTGTACTTCGTCTCTACGCTTGGCAGTGCTCTGGGAACGCTGATGACTTCGTTCTACTTCGTACTCTGGTTCGAGATCGATCACATCATGTGGGGAGTCATCGGATCGTTGCTGTTCCTGTCAGCCGCCGTGCTGATCACCCACAAGATTCCCGTGCAAGAGATGCCCGCAAACAACACGGCCGACGCCGCGAAACAAGGAGCGCAATAATCATGAGAGCTGACACATTTCTGACTGGCAGAGGGCTGACTGGTGGTGGGCTGACCGGCAGTGTGCTGCAACGCGCCGCACGCCTGTGTGCCCTGAGCCTGCCGTTGCTGGCCAGCCTGCTGGGCGGCGTTGCCAGCGCCGAGGTGCTCCACGAAGAGCGCTCCGTGTACCGCAACATCATCGTCACCGAGGTCGATGACCGCCGCTGTCTGATTTTCAACGCGGTGCGTGGCGAGCGTAACCAGACCTGCATGAACATGCGTGACCCGCAGGAGATGATTTTCCACTACACCCGCATGACCATGGCGGGGCTGCTGGTGAACCCCAATCCGCAGAATATCCTCATTGCCGGACTTGGCGGCGGCACGGTTCCGACGGTACTGCATGAACTCTATCCACAGGCGAAGATCGATGTGCTGGAGATCGATCAGGCGGTGCTGAACGTGGCGCGCGACTACTTCAATTTTACCGAGGACGACAATCTCAAGGCGCATGTGGTCGATGCCCGCGTCTTCATCAAGCGAGCGGGGCTGCAGGGCGCGAAATACGATTTCATCATGCTCGACGCCTTCACCGGCGAATATATTCCCGAGCACCTGCTGACCCAGGAGTTTCTGCAGGAAGTGAAGCAGCTACTGACGCCCGATGGCGTGCTGGTGGCCAATACCTTCTCCACCAGCAATCTGTACTCCCATGAGTCAGTCACCTATACCAGCGTCTTCGGTGAGTTTTTCAACTTCAAGATG
>CAIRBI010000075.1 GCA_903876785.1 uncultured Gammaproteobacteria bacterium | reverse complement strand
TGGTAGAAGTTCGTCATCAGGACCATGTCTTTGTAGAGAGGCTGGCGATATTGCAGGAGAATATAACTGCGCCGCAGCCAGCGCTCGGCGCCATTAGCCAACACGAGGCTGTAGCCTTTGCGATCCGCCAGCTCAGTGTGGAGGACCTGGCTGCGGAATACGCCGCTCAGCAGCGGAAATTGCCAGTCCAGCTGTATCTGCCAGCCGCTGCGGTGGCTGCCAGGGCGGCCACTCTCAAGCGCCTGGTTGTGCAGGGCGCTGAATTCCGCGCCCACGGTGGTGGGCAACGAGCCCAGCGCCAGCGGACATTCGAGCCCGGCTCCAGCCTTCATCTCTACCGAGTTCAGGCTGCTCTGGTTATGGTAAATCTGGTATTGAAAAGCGCCCGCATAGTGTTGCTGACAAGCCTCTCCGGACTTGATCGTGTAGCGCGTATCTCCATCAAGCGCTGTGTAGAGAGGGCTGCCACCGAACAGCAGATGGCTGAGACCGGCTCCCAGTTGCAGCGTGTTGGTGCGGCGCGGCCTGACGTAGGCATAACGGCTTTCCATCTGCAGCAGATCCGAATCAGTGTCCTTGCTGACACGGCCGCGAATTTCTGCCAGCAGGTTGTGCTGATGATCAGACTGTTGTTGTCGATAATTTCCCCCAACCCGCAGGTTGAGAAACGAGCCGCTTACAGGACGATATTCGGGATTCAGCGTTAAGAGCACTGGCTCACCGGAGAGCGTCAATGTGATCTGACTCGGATCGGGCGCGCCATTGAGGTTGTTGTCGTAGCCGCCCAGCACGTCTGCCTGAAAACCATGTTCACGGGTCTGTCGCCGCCAGACTTGCCGCCGATCTTCCAGCATGCCGCGCAGTTCGGCAGTCAGGTCGGAGCGGGCCAGCAGCTGGTCGTTCAAATCCAGCGCCGAAAACAGCTGACCACGCAAATATAGAGCCTGAGCGTAATCGATCTGCGCGGCCCCATTCGTGGGGTCCAGCAGCAAGGCACGCTCCAGCGTTTCCAGCGCCTCCACCAATCGGCCCGCTTCCATCTGTGCAGCGCCTAAGAGTGCGAAATATTCTGAACTTTTCAGACACTCGGACATAAAGGGGGCAAGGCGCGCCTCAAACTGCGCGGCGGAGACGGGGGTATCCTGCTCCATATAAAAGGATTGCAGTTCTGGGCAAGCCTGCACCGACAGGGGCATCAAAAAAGAGAGAGAAAGAAGGGACCGACGCATAAACCCTGGGTTCCGGACAAGCCGTGCACATATTCAAGTGCGGGCAATTATCATGATTCAACCGCCCGGGCGCAACACGCAAAACGCCACGTTTTTTGTGGGAGCGGGCCTGCCCGCGATCTATCTAGCGGAAGAATCAATCGCGGGCATGGCCCGCTCCCACAGGTGAATCACGCGCAATCAAAAGGAAGGACTATCGACGCCCGCCGGAAATGAGGGTCAGGGACACCTGCTCCGGGCGGTTGCGACGCGAAGCGGAATCAGACAGCGGAGGAGAGAAAAGCACGTGCGGGATTCGCAGGCCACTCAGCAGATAACTACCTTGTGATTCGAGCTTTTGATCGCTGAGCTGACGCGCAGCGCATTCGCCGATCAGGATCGGCTGCGCCAGCTCTGCGGTCATTTCCTGGATTCGCAACGCGATCGTGACGGTGTCGCCGAGCAGCGTGTGGGTACGACGATGTGCTGGTCCGATAGAGCCGATCAGCACCGGGCCTTGCTCGATACCGATGCCGAGAGCCAGTGGCTCCAGGCCTTCGGGCGGATGCTGCGGAAGCATGTCGCGATCAATCGCCACTTGCATGTCCTGTGCGGCTTTCAACGCTTGAGATGCTGCCAATGTGTCGTGGCCATCCCAGACGGCCAGCAGGCTGTCGCCCTTGAATTCGTGAATCCTGCCACCGTACTGCTCGACGATTTCAGCCGCGCGAACGAAGAAGAAATGCAGCAGTGCAGCCGATTCTTCAGGTGGGCGCGCTTCGCTAAACGCGGAGAAGTTGCGTAGATCAGCGCTCAGTAAGGTAGCTTCGCAGCGCCGGGCGTTGATGCTTGAGCTGGGCAGGCTGTAGGCAATTTCCTTGGCCACATCGCTGGGCAGATAGCTGTTCAGGTTGTTGAAGACCCGGCTGCGCTCATGTCGCACGCGGGCTTGTTCTAGTAGCATTAACGCGCTGGCTGCTGTCAGGCTATAAAGCGTTGGTCCTACCCAGCCCAGCCAGATATCACTGCTGCCAAGCAGTTGAATATGGATTGTCAGCGCAACCACTGGCAGCAACAGACCGGCCATTGGCAAAGCGTAGCTGGAGACACGCTCACGGACGCCGACCATGACCAACAACACAGCAGCAAACACGGCACTCATCAACACCAATAGTGTCGGAGCAGAACGGGGTGTGTAAGGAATTGCCGTGTCGAGCAGACTGCCGAGCAGTCTGGCCTGCAGCTCAACACCCGGCGTAGCACCGCTAAAGGGTGTAGGCACAATGTCACCGATCCCGAAAGCGGTCGCACCAACCAGCACCCAGGCATCCTCCAGCAGACTGACATCCGCCGTGCCAGCAAGGACATCGGCAGCAGACACCGCACGATACGCTTCCGGCGCATTTCGATAGGAAATCCGCATATTGCCAGAGTCGTTCAAAGGAATACGCAGGCCGGGGTAGGAATCCAGCTGCAACAACTGGCTTGGGCCGAAGAACGAGCCACCCTGTTCAATCGTTGCGCTCCAGGATTGGCTGTTGACTGCCTGCAGGAAAGCACTGAGTGCCAGCGCAGGGTAGGCCTGGCCTTCGACGCAGATGATGGCGGGAATTTCGCGGACTGCACCATCGCTCGCAACGACGGGAGAGATGTGTCCTTTTGGAATACCGGCAAACCCCGCATTGTTTGCCAGGAAGCTCTGTGTGGTTGGCACTCCCTCTGCTCCACAGCCGATGCCGGAGAGCGCGTGAGTCATCACGCCGGTACGCACGATTTGTTCGGATTGCAGCACCGGCACTTGCGCCAGCACCGCCCCACCGGAGACCGATTGCAGCGCTGCCAGCAGAGCATCATCGCCCGGCCTGACCTCGGGATACACAATGTCATGCAGCTGTAATTGCACGCCCGCTTGATCCAGCGCGGTGACCAGTTGCGCCATCGTCTCGCGGGACCAGGGCCACGGCCCTACCTGCGCGACACTCTTCTCATCAATGGCAACAATGGTGATGCGTTGTTCAAGCGCAGTCTCAGCACCTAGAGTCCATCCCAGCGCACCGAGCCGTTCCTCAATTGTTCTCAGCCCGACAGCAAAAACATTGACCAAAAGCAGAGTGAATATTCCCGCAGCCGCCAACATCAACAGCCGCGCGCGCATCGGCGCCTGGCGCAGAAGAAACGTGAGCGGGTTGGGAAGCTGATTCAGCGGCGAGAAGTTCAGGGACATTACTGTTTATCCCAGAGAGTCAAACCTTGCACATTGCCATTCAGCACTTGCTTCTCGAAGAAATAGCCTGCGTCGGCGCCATCCAGGCTGACTGCGCCAGCCATCTTCTGAGTGTCGGTGTTGCTGTAGAAATTGCCGGCGCCCTCAAGACGACCCGCCGCAGAAAAATCGATAACACCGGTCAGGTTGTGGCTGAGGCCCAACTGGGTGGCAAACGTACTCTGATTGAAATCGATGCTCAGCGTCCCGCTGTTGACCTGCATCGGCAAATAACCGGCAGGGGACACATAGAAAGCCTGAGCTGCATTCAGAGCGAAACTGACAGTGCTCAGATTGCTGTCGAGCGTCTCTCGACCCTTATCGGTTCGGTAGAGCAGATACTCAACCCCAAAACCAACCGGCAGGGATGACCCCACAGTGGCAGTACGTCCGGCAGCCGCCTGCTGTTTGTTGACAGTGATGCGCTCCAGCGCGCCACGACCTTCGGTCCAGCGGCCCCAGACCAGCTGGTCAGAGGCAACGTCACTGGCTCTGATCGCGATATCTGGCGTGAAATCTACTGTCGCCAGAGTTGGCGGACGCGGAGTGACGGGAGGGGTCACTACGGTGTTGCTGGCGACCGATGTCACTTTTCGGGAGGTCACGGATTCCAGATAAACATCTGTTCCGACGGCTTTACTTTCGGTCTTTTTGCCTGAATCCGCAGCGACTGCTGCTGTCGGTGCCAGCGAGCCAGTCGCGTCAGCAACCGCCAGCAAACGAGGCAATGGCGACCCGCCATCCATCTGCACGATCTGCAGCGATTCTTGTGTCAACTCAACCGCATTGACAGCGCAAGGCCCAAAGTTTGACGCCAGACAATCATTCGAAAAGGGCGCCACGACGATAGCGCCCTCATTGACCAGCGCCCGCACACTCTGACTAGTGGCACTTACCACGAAATCCGTGCCACGCACGCCAATCGCCGCAATCGGGGTGTTCAAACGAAAGCGCTCTCGCGCCTCATGAGCCCCTTTCCCTGAAATGGCGCGGGTGACGCCTTCGACAAGATTCAATTTGATCGAGGATTTTTCGGGGCTGGCAGCATTATAGTCGTAGCGTTCGATCTCCAACATGCTGTCCGGGCGCACGCTGACCATCGCCGCATCGTCGAATTGAATGTGCACATGGCCATTGGACTCTGTGACGATGCGATCGCTGACGTTCACTCTGGCACCCGCACGAACCCTTTCACGGGAATTATCTGCAGACTCTAGATAAGCCTTTCCCAGCACCAAACCGACAGTGCCGACACTGGTTTCCATGCCCTCAGCAAACGCCCCTTGTGTGAACGTCATTTGTGCTGCCAATAGTAACGTCACGACCCCTGCTGGACGCAGCCCACGCTTGTCGAAAGCATAAAATTTCACCCGGAAATTCGAAGTCATCGTTTTGTCCTCCACATCGTGAGATCCACAAATTGCTCCTGAAAAAATTGGAGCGGGACCACTTTTTGAATGTCGTCCATGTTAGGTGCAGCGACTTACGGCGCGGGTGATTACGGTCACACCAGTACCAAATACTCACGCTTGCTATTCGTTTTCGAGCACTTATAATGCCAATGCCGCCACCCGCACCAGTGCGTAGCCGCCGGGATTAAACATTTATCGTGGTAACCCCAGAGCTCTTAAGTACTTTCCCCCTTCTCAAACCCCTGCCTAAAGAAGTTCTAAGTCAACTCGCTCCACTGTCGACCATGCGCAAGTTTGCGCGACGCGGCATTGTTCTGAGTGCCGGGGTACGGGAAGAGTCTTTGTGTTTTTTATTCGAAGGGCGACTGCAGGGCGTTGACTTTACCATCGACGGGCGCGAAGTCGGACTTTATTTTGTGGAGCCAGGTGACTTTTGCGGAGAGCTCGGACTCTTCGACCACGGCCCTCAACCCGAATATGTAATCGCTTTGACCGGCGCCGTGACTGTCTTCATTCCGATGGAAGCACTGCGCGAAGTGATGATGAAGCAGCCTGGCATCGTTCGCGTGCTGGGTGAACGTCTAGCGGCACGATTGCGACAAATGACCCGGCAACGCTCTTTGCTGGGGCTGCCGAATATCAGCCAGCGCGTGTGCTGTCAGCTGTGGATGCTGATTCCAGAGGGCGACAAGGATGGCAGCAGCGGCTCTTTTATCAACAATCCTCCGACGCACATGGAAATTTCGATCATGCTGAACCTTAGTCGTGAGACGGTGACACGAGTGTTTCAGAATCTGCAAATGCGCGAGATTGTCAAACGTGATGGTGCCTCTTGTCTTCTGATCACGGACTTGCAGACTCTGCGGGAGCTGGCTGAGGGCAAACAGGAACTGTGAGACGTCGGAGAGACAGTGCGTGGAGGTTGGGTGTACAATTCCGCACTGCTTTGGCAGTCGGGGTTGAATTTGTTTTGTGCCTCCCCAATCTTTGTCAGTCGTTTTGCTCCTACATACAGCGAACTCAATAAATTAAGCGGCCCCAATGAAAGACACTAAAAAAAGCCACCAGTACAAGGAATTATTTGACGCGTTAAAGGCAGTTCGGCATTACTTCATTTACGCCGGAGCCTTCAGCGCAGCGATCAACATTTTGAGTCTGGTGCCTATTCTCTACATGATGCAGGTTTACGACCGGGTGGTCTCCAGCGGCAGCATCCCCACCTTGGCTTCGTTGACCGTCATCATGGTGTTTCTGATGGCAGCGGCGGGCGGATTCGAATGGGTGCGCTCCATGATCCTGATCGGAGCCAGCAACAAGATCGAACAAAGCCTGCGGAACCGGGTCTTTGATGCCACCTTTAAGAACGCGCTGCTCTCCGGCGGCCTTGGCAATAGCGGACAGCCCAACAGCGACCTCTCCAGCCTGCGGCAGTTCCTCACTGGCAACGGCGTGTTCGCATTCTTCGACGCCCCCTGGTTTCCCATCTACGTTGCCGTAATGTTTATGTTCCACTTCTGGTTTGGCATCGTCGCTGTCATCTCCGGCATTGTGATGGTGGCGCTGGCTTATATCACAGAAATAGTCACCACGAAAAAACTCAAGGACGCCAACAGCGAATCCAGCTGGGTCACCAACCAGATTAATGGCAGCGTCCGCAATGCCGAAGTGATTGCCGCTATGGGGATGCTGGACAATATTCGTCATCGTCAGCAGAGGCGTGCTGACCGCGTGCTGGTTCTGCAGACCGACGCCAGCAGGCTGGCTGGCCTGCTCAGCAATCTGTCCAAGAGTTTCCGAGTGATCACGCAATCTCTGATCCTCGGCCTCGGCGCGCTGCTGGCGCTAAGGCAGGAGATCTCTCCCGGCATGATGATCGCCGGTTCATTGCTGTTGGGCCGGGCGCTCGCACCGATAGATATGCTCGTAGGCACCTGGAAGGGTTTCTCGGTGGCCCGCGCCCAGTACGAGCGTCTCGGGCAACTGTTGGAGCGGGTTCCCGTGGAGCGCGACAGCATGCGGCTGCCTGCCCCGCAAGGTAATCTCTCTGTGGAGCAGGTCATGGTCGTGCCCCCGGGTTCCAAGGCGGTGGTCGTCAGAGGCGTGAGTTTTGAGCTCAAGGCCGGAGAAGCGCTGGGCATAGTCGGCCCGAGCGCCTCTGGCAAATCCAGTCTCGCCCGTGCACTGCTCGGCGTCTGGCCAGCAGCGTCCGGCAAGGTTCGCTTGGACAGCGCTGATATTGCCGCCTGGGATCGACTGGAACTCGGCCCGTATCTTGGTTATCTGCCGCAGGACATCGAACTGTTTGACGGCACCATCTCCGAAAATATTTGTCGCTTTGGCGAGATCGACGCCGAGCAGATTGTGGAGGCCGCCAAGATGGCTGGGGTCCACGAGCTGATTTTGCGTCTGCCACAGGGCTATGACACTGTCATCGGCAGCAATGGCGGGGCGCTCTCCGGCGGTCAACGCCAGCGCATCGGCCTGGCCCGGGCGGTCTACGGCAGCCCGCGCCTGCTGGTTCTGGATGAGCCGAACTCCAACCTTGATGATCAAGGTGAGCGCGAGCTGGTCGTGGCGCTGCAACGCGTGAAAGCACAAGGCACCACTGTCGTCGTGATTACCCACCGCACCATGGTGCTGATGGGTATGGACAAAATTCTGGTGATGAAAGAAGGCGCTGCCGTTAGTTTCGGCGCCCGCGATCAAGTGCTGGCCGGGCTAATGGCACAGGCGGACGGCCGCAAAGCTCCGGCCACTCCCGAAAGCGCTGCGTCCTGAACAAGCAAGCTCCTTACCCCTTACGATTGATTGGGAACGTAACAAGTGACAGCAAACAGAGGCATTCAAAACACACTCCCCGCCGTGCCGGGAGTGACACCTACCGACAAGCGTGAGAACGTCGATGCCGTGATCGAAACCGGGATTGACGGCGCGCGCCGGACGGGAATCCTGATTGCCGTGGCGGTGTTTGGCGTTTTCGGACTCTGGGCCACCCTGGCGCCTCTGAATGGCGCGGCCCATGCTCCCGGCACCGTCACTGTGCGCTCTTACAAACAGGTCGTGCAGCACCTGGAAGGCGGGATGGTCAGCGAGATCAATGTCCAAAATGGTGATTTTGTCGAAGCCGGAGCACCTCTGCTGGCCCTCGACAGCACGCAATCGCTCGCGCAGCTGGAAATCGCCAATGCTAATTTGGCCGCCCTGACCACTATCGAAGCCCGATTGATTGCCGAGCGGGATGGGCTGGAGAGTATCGTCTATCCTGCCTCGCTATCTGCTGCGCGCGCCAACGCGGCAGAAGAGATGGCGGCACAAAGCCAGATTTTTGAAGCCCGTAAGGCGGCCCGCGAAGGTGGCACCGCAGTACTGGAACAACGCATAGAGCAGTTGAGATCCCGCGTTACCGGCCTTGGAGCTATGAAGCTCAGCAAAGAAGAGCTGGTCGCATCGTTCGCCGACGAACTGGCAGATGTCAGGCTGTTGCTCGAAGAAGGCTTCGCCGACAAAATGCGCCTACGCGAACTGGAGCGTAGTCACGCCATGCTGAAGGGCGAGGCGGCCGAGCTGGTAGCAACCATTTCGTCCACCGAGATGCAGATCGGCGAAACCCAACTGCAGATTCTGCAGATGAACAACGAATTCCAGTCCGAAGTGGTGAATCAGCTCGGCGAAGTACAGACCAGTTTGAAAGACTCACGCGAACGCACAGCCGCTCTGCATGATGTCGTGGATCGTACCGTCATCCGGGCGCCGGTCTCCGGTGTCGTCAACGGCATGCAATACCACACCATTGGCGCTGTGATCGGGCCGGGCAATCCCATTGCCGACATCGTGCCGCAGAGTGATGAACTGGTGGTGGAAGCCAGAGTCACCCCCACCGACATCGACAGAGTCAGTGTGGGTCAGGATGCCACCATTCGTTTCTCTGCCTTCAGCAGCTCTGTGCCCACCATTTTTGGCACTGTGCTGAGTGTGTCTGCCGACGCGGTGGTCGACCAGAATACTGGGGTGCCTTACTACCTGGCCCGCGTACAGGTCACTCCCGAAGGCATGCTGGAGCTGGGCGATCTGGCGCTGGTGCCCGGGATGCCGGCTGAGGTCTTCATTGCGTCCGGTTCACGCACTTTCCTCCAATATGTGATGAAACCTTTTTCCAATGCGCTGGCGCGCAGCCTGATCGAAGACTGATGCGTATGAAACTCACTTTACTGCCAGCTCTCTGCCTCGGCTTTGCCTGTCTCTGGACCCTGCCTGCCATGGCGGCTGAACCGGAAGACGGCGTCAGCACGATCATTGTCGAGGGCACGACGCTGGAGGACTTCTTTACGGCCGCGCTCGACTACAGCCCGCAGCTGAGAATTGCCGAGGAACGCTGGAACGTCAGTACGGCCCGCAAGAAGTCGGCCACCGGACAACTGCTACCGCAGATCAATGCCAATGGGAGTATCTCGGACAATACCCAGTCTGCGGACCCTCTGAATCTCGAGAACAAGTACCGGGGCGAACGCTACTCGGTGCAGCTCACCCAGGTGCTCTTCAACTGGCAGGCGTTCGCGGCTCGCGGGGCGGCCTCGCTGATGGAAGACCAGGCCGAAGCCGAGTATTTCGCTGAGCTGGCCTGGCTGCTGGCCGACGTCTCCGAAAAATATTTTAATGTGCTACAGGCCGAGGATGCGGTGACCTCGATCCGCTCCGAACTCGAAGCCGTCACCAACCAGTTGAATCAGATTCAAAGTTTCTACGACCTGCAGTCCGCACGCATCACCGACCTTTACAGCGCCCAAGCGCGTCAAGCGGCCGTGCAATCACAACAACTGGAGCTGGAAAGCGAGCTCGCCTTGGCACGTGGCGAGTTGCGCGCCGCCGCTGGTGTCAACGTCGGCCCGCTGTTCAGGCTTGATGAAAACATCGAGATTCCCACGCTGACCGACACTGTTGACGTCTGGCTGGACCGCGCACGCGCAGGCAATCCGACCATTCGGGCGCGTCAATACGCGATGGAAGCCGCCGCCAAACGCGTCTCTCAGCAGCGCGGTGCGTATATGCCCCGCGTGACACTGATCGCCCAGAAGCAGCTCTCCGATCTTGGTTTCGACAACGTGTCGATGAACAGAACCGATACCACCTATGTCGGCGTCGATGTGTCGATTCCCTTGTTCGCGGGCGGCAGTAATCGTGCAGCGGTCAGCGAAGCGGCCAGTCTGCGCGGCGTTGCTCAAAACGAGCTGCGACAAGTACAGCTGGAAATCGTTGAGAGAACCCGCACCGCCTATCTGCAGGCCAAAGCCAGTGAGCTGCGCACCCAATCGGCCGAACGGCTGGCAGAAGCTACACTATTGTCACTGACCTCCATGCAACGGGGTTTTGAACTCAATGCCGTCACCAGCGTCGATGTACTCAACGCCGTGCGTGACCGTTTTCAGGCCGAACGTGACCTACAAAGAGCACGTTACGACCACATCAGGGCGACCCTCTACCTGAAACGCGAGGCGGGCGTCCTGACTGCTGATGACCTGCTCGACGTCGGTGCCTGGCTGATTGCCCCACAGCCCTAAAACAATAAATACTCTGAATCTGGATCGGGAATGTTCTTTAGATTGCTGAAACAATGGGTCCGCGCTCCCATCGTCAATTACCGCCTGTTTCACAACTTCGCCCGGCAGGATTTCACCGGGCAGTTTGCGGGCTCGCTGGGCGGGGTCATCTGGCTGTTCATCACGCCCATCGTCAATATCCTGATCTACGCCTTCGTGTTCAACGTGGTGTTTCGCGCGCCGATGCCGGAAGAGTATGGCGACACGCCCTTCGTGGTCTTCCTGATGATGGGGTACCTGCCCTGGTTTGCCTTCGCAGATGCAGTTGGGCGGGCCAGCACCCTGCTGCTCGAAAAGGCACCGCTCATCACCAAAGTCATGTTCCCCGTGCAGATCATTCCCGCCGTTGGCACTGCTGTCCCGTATCTGGTGCACGGCATCGCGCTGGGGCTGTTCCTGCTGTATCTGGCGGTCACCGGCCATTTCACCCTGATGTGGTTGTGGCTGCCGGTCATTTATTTCCTGCAATTCCTGTTCACCATGGGGCTGGTGGCAATACTCTCCGCCCTGTGTGTATTCTTGCGGGACATTCAGCAGATGGTCACGCTGGTGCTGACGAGCTGGTTCTTCCTGACGCCGATCATTTATCCGATCTCGCTGATTCCCGAGGACTGGCGGCCATTGTTGCTGCTCAACCCGATGCACAGCTTTGTGCAGATGTACCGCGAACTGATATTGCTGGACAGCTTCTCGATGACCAGTTTCCAGATCATTGTCCCAGCGGCGCTGCTCACTTATTGTTTCGGGGGCTGGGTCTTCATGCGGATCAAACACGCCTTCGGGGATGTCCTTTAACTGTGAGACCTTCTGTGGGAGCCTGCCTGCAGGCGATTGGATAAGTAAAATCGCTTGCAGGCAAGCTCCCACAAGAACAGTGTGATTCAAGAGAACAACATGCACAGCATTTCGGTGGAAAACATTCACAAGGACTTCCGCATCTACGAGCGGCCTCAGGACAGGCTGCTTGAGTTGCTGCAGCGCCGTCCGCGTCACAAGGTCTTCCACGTGCTGCAGGACATCTCCTTCTCCGTGCTGGAAGGCAGGAGCCTGGGCATCATCGGCGACAATGGCGCTGGCAAGTCCACGCTGATGAAACTGCTGGTCGGCACGCTGCAGCCCACCCGTGGCAGCATTTCCATCAAGGGGCAGGTCGCGGCACTGCTGGAGCTGGGCGCTGGCTTTCACCCAGAGTTCACCGGCCGTCGCAACATCTACCTGAACGCAGCATTGCTGGGTGTGCCAGACGACAACATCGCCGCCATGGAGCGGGAGATCATCGAGTTCTCCGAGCTGGGCGACTTCATCGACCGCCCGGTGAAGACCTACTCCTCCGGCATGTACGTGCGGCTAGCGTTCTCGATTGCCACCATGGTGCGGCCGGACGTGCTGGTGATCGACGAAGCGCTCTCGGTGGGTGACATCGCCTTCCAGAAGAAGTGCGTCGAGCGCATGAACGAGTTCCGCAAACAGCAGAAGACCATGATCTTCTGCAGCCACTCCATGTATCACGTGCAGGAACTGTGCGACACAGCGATCTGGCTGGAGAAGGGCCGCATCCGCGAGATCGGCGAGAGCCATCAGGTGGTGGGGCATTACGAGAGCTTCTGCAACAGCAAGCAGTCCGAGCACAACGAGCCGCTGGACATCAACCAGGTCGAAGACCGCCTGCAGAAGGATTGCCGGGTGATCAGCACCGTCGTGCGGTCGTTGGATGGTGATGAGATCGAGGAAGTCGAGCCGCTCTCCGACATCATTCTGGAAACGCGGATAGAGATTCTTGCGGACAACGTCGTGTGCAACTTCGGCTTCGCCGTGATGCGCACGCTGGACGAGATCATGTCAGCGTACCTGACGACCGATCTCACCGATGTCCCTAAAGGGCCTTTCCAGAAGGGCGAGGTGCTGACCGTGCGCACGCGGGTCAACGCCATCTCCATGCGGGTCGGGGAATTCTACGTGCTGGGTGGCGTGGCGGATGCCAGCGGGCTGCTCTGGTACGAAGTGAAACTCAGCAAGCTCATCAAAATCCGCCCCAACAAGGGCGTAGGCTCACTGATCATGAAAGTCGATTGGGATATTCAGCGCGGCTGAGAACACAGTGCGCCCTGTGGGAGCGGGCCTGCCCGCGATCAAGTCTTACGCAAAGTTGATCGCGGGCAAGGCCCGCTCCCACAGGTCAGTCTTCTACTTTAGGCGGCGAGGTATCCGGCAGCCTTGCGTAGGGGTCAACTTTGTAGACTCTTGCGCGATCGGCGGCAGAGCGGATGTCCCAGATCTCCATATATGCCTGGGTAACAGGGTCAACTTCCTGCGCGGAGTCGTCGGCCATGCTGGAAGGTTCTTCCTCCGCGTCTCCCGTCTCAACCTCCGCGCGCGGATAGGCATAAACGGAATAGGCCGCCGAGCTGTTATTGCCGACCCAGTTCGACAGCTCGACGAAATTCTCGATCGGTATGATCTCGCCAACATCGGCGCGACTGCGGAAGTCGCGCAACTCCCGGTACATCAGTACCTGCTCGATCAGTTCGTCCGTCAGGCCTGGCAGCAACTGCATCGCTTCACGCGTGGCCAGATTCAGATTCACTGTTTCTCCTTCGCCATAGACGGTGAACGCCGCATCCAGATTCACGTCCTTGAACAGCTCATCGAAACCACGGATCAGGCGCAGCTCTTCCACCGAGTCCATCTCCCGGGCATTGCGGGCGCTGTAGGGCGGGTCCAGCGACTCATAATATTCGCTCTCGGCGCCATTGATGCCAGCCAGGTCGTTGAGGTCGTGCCAGTCGATCCATGCCCCCAGCAACTCCTGCACCCGCTGCGGATCGGGTTCCGGCCCCAGCCGTTTCTCGATGAGCAGTTGCAGATTCGCCTCGCGCAAGCCATTGAGATTGATCTTGCCGGCATGGTTGTAGATCCGCACCACCATGTTTTCGCCGACCGGGTAGTACAGGGTCAGCGGCTGGCCATTGAAGCGATAGGCAGGAGAGCGAATATTGCCTTCATCGTCAAGCTCCTGTTCCTGGTCGATCTGCGCCGGCATCAACTCCAGCATCAATTCCATCTCCGCCCGCGTCATCGCACTGGCCACGTCTGCCATGTCGCCCACCGCCGTGCGGTTATGGAAGGCCGTACGAGCCGAAAGCTGCACCTTGCCCGCCATCACCGTAACAAGCACGGTCAGCAGGATGGAGGTCCACAGCACGATGATGATCACTGAGCCACGTTGCCGCTGCATCTTATTGGGCTCCTGGCGGAAGAGCGAAGCGAGGACCGGTCTGAGGATCGAAGCGTCGGTCGGGCGGTTGCCCTGGGAATTGTCCCTGCCGCTGACCAGATTGCTGATCGGACTGCTGACCAGGCTGCTGATCAGGCTGCCGATCAGACCGGGGGCCCGACTGCAGTCGGCGGTTACGGCGGCCGCCGGGCTCCTGATCGGGCTCGGGCGCCGACTCAACCGCCTGGGGTGCAACCGCCCCCTCGGGCGTGAACGCAGGACGTAACGAGCGATGCTGATTGGCGCGTATGCGGGCGATGATATTCAGAGGCTCGTTCCGCCGGGCGGAATCCAGCGGCGTGAGCAACACGTGCACGGCCAGCGGCAGCATGTGCAGCTCTTCGCCGGGCCAGTCCTCGCGCCAGCGTTTGCTGAAATCCAGTTCTTCGTAGAGAAAGCTGAAGCGGGCGGTGTAGTTTTCCAGCAACAGGACAGGCTCGGTTTCCTCGATCCGGGCTTGCGGATTGTCGCTCATGGCCGGTGCCAGGCGCAGATACACGCCTTCGTCGTCGACGGACTGCAGTTGCCAGGCGGTCAGCCCGCCACTGCGCTGCGGTGAGACGGTCGATACCCAGCTCAACGTCTCATCTTCGCCATTGAAGTAGACATAACGGGCGAGGGTCTCATCGTTGCGGTAGCTGTGCGCAAAAGCACCCTGCAGCGCACGCTCCAGCTGCAGAATGGCAACGGTCTCATCCAGACTGGCATCAAGGGCCGAAGTGTCGTTCTCCCAGTCGTTCATGACGGTATACATGCCCGTGCTGAGCAGGCCCAGCAGCATCGCCGTCAGTGCCAGCGACAGAATGACCTCGATCAGCGTGAAGCCCTGCTGGGAGCGGAGTTGCCGCTCACCATCAGGGCTATTCCGGCAGTTCGAGCTTGACCCAGCGGGTACCGGAAATTGACTCATCGGTGTTTTCGTCTATGACTTCGTAGAATTGCAGTTTGAAATAGGTGGGGGCGGTCTTGCGCAGCACGGGTTCCAGGTATTCATTGGCACGGATGCTGAAGCGCTCTTCGCCCTCCATGATCTCCTCGACTTCGCGATACTCGTCCTGCAGCAGCGCGAAGTTGATGGCGGCGCGCGCCTCGATGGCGATGTCCAGACTCTGGACCGAGCGAAACGCCAATTGCTTGCTCCCACCGGCCAGGGCAAACAGGCTGCCCAGCACCATGCCGGTGATCGTCAGCGCCACCACTACTTCCAGCAGGGTAAAGCCACGTTGTTGCCGGGTTGCGGGCACGGAGACTCTCGGCAAATTCGTCATCGGGAAGTTAGTCATCGGGCAGCTCCGTGCGCACTCTGCCGGAGAAAGGGTCAATGACGATGACGGCTTCACGATCATCCAGTGTCAGGATCAGCTCACCCCCTGTGCTGCCGCCCTCGGGGAAGAAGGTGATGTCGATGGTGTCTTCCACCTCGACCAGCTGCCGGGTGCTGTCGCGGTAGGCGATCTCGACCCCGCGACTGCTCCAGGGGGCATCCGGGCCGAGCGTGGATCTTGCCGCTTCGCTGGTCCTGATTTCAGCCTCTTCAGCTTCGGACCGTTCGGGCTGGGACTCAAAGGAAGCCACAGCAGGCCTGCCGGTAACCACGGCAGTGCGGCGCGCATAGTTCAGCAGCGAGCCGGCCTCGCGGACCTGGGCATTGAAAGTGCGCGAATCCATCCCCGTCAGCCCGGGTATCACCAGCATGCTGCCCATAGCTAGAATGGCGAGCACGATCATCAGCTCCAGCAGCGTGAAGCCGCCGGATTGACGCCTGTCAGTTGCTGATATCAGCGTCATTGTCCTCACCGCCGGAACGGCCGTCGCCACCGAAGGACATCAAGGTGTATTCGGAGCCGTCTAAGGAGTACTGATAATCGTTGCCCCAGGGGTCCTTCGGTACGTCGTTGTTCAGGTAAGGGCCATCCCAGGTGGAGCGACCCGTGGTATTGACCATCAGCCCCTCCAATTCCTCTGGGTATTCACCCACATCCAGACGATGTGTCGCCAGCGCCGAGCCAATCGCAGAGATCTGCGAGAGCGCGGCATCGCGGCGGGCGCCATCGGCCTTGTTGAAGAGGTTGGGGGCGACCATGACCGCGAGCATGCCCAGAATAGCCATGACGATCAGCAGTTCGATGATGGTGAAACCGCGCGACCGGCTATTTGCCCGAGGGTGATGAGTATGTAGGTGTTTCATTGCTGCTCCTTCCTGCTTTCGATAATGAGGCGACTATGTGTGGTAACGGACATTAAAGCCCGGCATCTTCGAACATTTCTGCGGCGAGGTCGAAGCGCTGCAGAATGTCGGCGTACTGGGCGTTGTTGCTGTCATTGAGATTGACGATCTCCGGACGCAGCACGATGAACAACTCTTTGCGCTCCGTGGTGTCCTGCTGGTACGAGAACAGCCGACCCAGCACCGGCAACTGATTGAGGCCCGGAACGCCGGTATTCACGTCGCCGTTGGTGGACTGAATCAGACCGCCGAGCACCACGTTCTCGCCATCACGAACCACAACGGTGGTGCTGATTTCCTGATTCTGGAAGACCGGATTGCCCGCCACGCCGGTGTCTTCCTGGATGGAGGAGAGCACCTGCCGGATGGTCATGTTCACCACGCCGTCGTCATTGATGCGCGGCGTGATGTAGAGCTCGATACCGGTCGGGCGGTACTGAATGCTGCTGATGATGTTGTCGCCGGTGCCGGTGGTCTGCGTGCCGGATTGCACCGGAACTTCGGCGCCGATCTGAATCTCGCCTTCCATGTTGTTCACGACTGTCAGCGAGGGTCTCGCAAGCAGGCGCACATCATTATTGCTGGCGATCGCCTCCAGAGTAGCCTCGACGCGCGCGGCTCCATCGAGGAAGGACTTGGTGAACAGCAGCCCGTCCAGCCCGCCCGTCGGCAGGAAGGTGGTATTGGTGGTGGTCGAGATCGCATTGGTGGCGGCGTTGTCGGCGACACGGGTCCAGTCCACCCCGAAGCGGGTCTCGTCGGTCAGCGTCACTTGCGCGATCACCGCGTTGATCATCACCTGCAGCGGCACCGCATCCAGTTGATTGATGGTCGCCAGCAGCTGCCGGTAGTCGCGTGGGTTGGCGCGGATCAACAGGCTGTTGGTAGCTTCGTCGGCGACGATGGTTACGCGCAGGTCGGCGGAGACGGCGATCTCCGTGCCGCTGCCCGTTGCTGCAGCGGGAGGATCAATCGTGCGGGAGACAGTGTTGCCATCCGGAGTAAGGATGTTGAACGTCTGCTGTTCAGGCTCATTTGCAGCAGGGCGCACCGGGTCCACTTCCTCATCCCCAACTTCGAAGACGCTGGTCAGGGTGGCCGCCAGCTCGGTGGCCGTGAGGTTCTTCACCCGGTAATGGAAGAGCTGCTCGGCCTGCTCCTGACGATCCGCATCGAGGATACGGACCCAGCGGGTGATCTCCTCAAAGCCGCGATTGGCTGGCGCCGTGACCAAGATGGAGTTGATGCGCTCCAGCCCCTTGACCTGATAAGCCGGATTGTCGCCCTCGATGAGGACCAGCAGCTCCGCCAGCTCAGTAGCGACATCGGCGGCGTTGGCATTGCTGAGCTGATAGAGGTGCAGGCCTTGATTCTGGAAGGGGTCGGCATCGATCACTGCCAGCAGTTCGTTGATTCTACTCAGCTGTGAGGCAGTGGCGGAGATCGCCAGTGTATTGTTGTTGGAGATGCGCACGACGCGCCCCTCGGGTTCCACCAGTGGCGCCAGCAGCTCCAGCGCCGATTCGATGGAGACGTAAGTGAGCGGCGTGATCTGCATGATGACACTGGCGGTAGAGCTGGCATCGCCAGCAACGGTGACCTCCTCAGGGATGTTGCCCTGCATTTTGCGGGCGTAATAGATGTTGCCGATCTGCTCCAGTGTGACACCGGCCTGACGGGTCAGCAGGCGCACCAGTGGCCAGATGTCGGCTTGGGTAAGCGGGCGGTTGGCGGAGGTGCGCAGGCTGACTTTGTCGGCAATAGTCGGGTCGATGATGATAGTGGCATCCACCGCTTCCGCCAGTTCTTCCAGGATGACGCGCAGGTCTGCCTGTTCGTAGTTGAGTTCAACGATGTCTTCCGACTCTGGCGTGACGGCTTGTGGGGGTGTCTCGGTGTAGCCGGGGAGGCTGACGTCCTCACCAACCCGGTTGATCTCGTCGATCAGGCGCTGCTGCTCATTGTCGCTGTCACTCACCGGCAGTGTGGCCACCGTCTGGCTGCCCGCAGCGGACGCTGCACCCGTGCGCGTGTCGCTGCCCGGCGTGGTGCCGGTAGAACCATTGCCCGCCTGCGCGCCGCTGCCGTGCTCGAACACAGCACAGGAAGACAGGCTTAGCGCCAGACCGAGAAGTGCGAGGTGTTTTTTCCCGTTCACAAATAAGCTCCAGATCAAATGTCAGAAATCTACCGTGTTCATGCTGAACACAGCCGAAAGCATGGTTATCGTGATACCGCCCACCGCGATTCCCAGAAACAGAATCAACGCCGGTTGCAGCGCAGAGACCAGACTCGACATCTGGTTCTTCACATAGGTGTCGAAGGTCTGCGCCGTCTTCAGCAGAATGCTGCCAGTGCGGCCGGACTCTTCGCCTACCGTAATCAATTGGTGCAGCAGGGTCGGGAAGCGATCGGTCTTCTCCAGCGAAATGCCCAGCCCGGCGCCACCGCGCACGTCGTCTTCCACCTGCTGCAGGTGCCGCGTCAGTTCGGTGTTGTCGACGACTTCGCGGGCGACGCGAAGCGCTCTGATCAGCGGAATACCCGCCTCCAGCAGCGCGCCCAGCGTGCGGGCGAACACGGCGCAGTCCTTGTAGAGCAACAGCGCGCCCAGTAATGGCAGCGCCAGCAGCCCTCGGTCCCTTTGCAGCCTGCGCTGCGGGTCTTTGTCGAGCCACTTCCACCAGAACACGATGGCGGCCACCAGCACAAAGAACAGATAACCATAACTCTGAATGCCCTCGCTCATCGCCAGCAGGAAGGCGGCGGACGCGGGGATCTCGGTGCCTGCGTCCTCGAACATCACGGCGAACTGCGGCACCACGTACACCAGCAGCAGGAATACCGAAATGACGCCGGTAATCAGCAAAACAATGGGGTAGATCATCGCCGCAACAATGGCCTGGCGATTCTTCGCACTGGTCTCCAGAAAGTCGGCCAGATCCGGCAGCAGCTGATGCAGAATGCCGCCTTCCTCACCTGCGCGCACGATGTTGATATACATCTTCGAGAAAACGTCGGGCCGGGACTCCATGGCCTCGGCGAGGCTCTTGCCTTCCTTGACGTCGCGGCGCATGGTGATCACCAGCTGACGCATGGTCGGCGACTCGGTGATGCCCTCGAGCAGGCGCAGCGCCTTGTCCAGCGGCACCCGCGCCTCCACCAGTGTGCACAGCCCGGTGGTGAAATCCAGCAGATCGGCGCCCTTGACCTTCTTGCGGCCTTTGCCGCGCGCATCATCCTGAGCGGCACGCGTGATCTTGACAGGAATGAGCTTCTTGCCCTGCAGTATCTTCAATGCCTCCCGCTCGGACTCGGCGTTGACCTGTCCGGTCTGCACCTTGCCCTCGGCGTCATAGGCCTGATACTTGTAGTAGGCAGCACTCATATGGCGCGCGTCACCCTCACCACTTCTTCGGGCGTGGTCAATCCGGCCGCCAGTTTCTCCAGGGCGTCCTGACGCAAGGTCTTCATGCCCTCGCGGATAGCCTGCTCGCGAATGACATTGGCATCGGCGCCGCTGGCGATGTGATGGCGAATGGCATCTGACATCACCAGCAATTCATACAGTCCTATACGGCCCCGGTAGCCGGTTCCACCGCAGCGCTCACAGCCAGTGCCGCGTTGCAGAATGGGATAATCCTTGGCGTCGATCTCCAGCACGCTGGCCTCGTCCGGGCTGATTGGCTGCTCGACCTTGCAGTCGGTGCAGACGCGGCGCACGAGGCGCTGAGCCTGAATCGCCAGCAGGCTGGAGCTGATCAGATAACCTTCGACGCCCATGTCCTGCAGTCGGGTCACGGCCCCCGCCGCATCGTTGGTGTGCAGCGTGGAAAACACCAGGTGGCCGGTGAGCGCAGACTCGATGGCGATCTCCGCCGTCTCGTGGTCGCGGATCTCGCCGACCATCAGCACGTCGGGGTCCTGCCGCACGATGGAGCGCAGGCCGGCGGCAAAAGTCAGGCCGATGCTGGCGTTGGCCTGAATCTGGGTGATGCCTTCGAGCTGATACTCCACCGGGTCTTCGACGGTGATGATCTTCTGCTGCTCGCTGTTGATCTTCTCCAGCGTGGCATAGAGCGTGGTGGTCTTGCCGCTGCCGGTCGGGCCGGTAATCAGGATCATGCCGTGGGGCTGTGTGATCAGGCGCTGGTAAGTACCCAGAATGTTCTCGGGCATACCGAGCTGTTGCAGACTGACCGCCGTGTCGCTGCGGTCCAGAATCCTCAGCACGATGGATTCGCCGTGCACACCGGGCAGGGTGGAGACCCGCATGTCGAGCTGCTTGTTGCCGATGCGGGAATCGATGCGGCCGTCCTGCGGCAGACGCTTCTCGCCGATGTCCAGCCGCGCCATCAGCTTCAGGCGCGAGGCCACGGCGGTGTGAATCTTGATCGGCAGGCGTTCGATGCGGGTCATGATGCCATCCACGCGGCAACGCACGTCCAGATAATCCTCGTTGGGCTCGAAGTGAATGTCACTGGCATTCAGATCCAGCGCCCGCGCAAAGAGGTGGTTGACCAGCCGGATGATGGGCGCCTCGGACGCGAGGTCCTTGAGTTCCTCGTCGTCTTCGAAACCGGAGACGAAGACGTCCGCAGTCTGATCGATCTGCGGCGACAACTCCGCGCGCCAGTGCTTCATAAGCCGCGAGACTTCGTCGCCCTGACCTATGCGGAAGCGCACGGGATTACCGACGATGAAACGGATCTTGGCGCGCAGCTCAATGCCCGGCAGCGTGTTGTAGACCAGCATGCCGCTGTCGTTGAAGTCCTGCGCCGGGGCAATGCCCTCCGGCTCCAGCAACTGCCCGAAAATAGGAAGAGTGATCGGCGCTCGGCTCATGGGTTCATCCCGCCGCCCCGGCAGCCGGGGTCTCCGCCGTTCTGCTGAATCCCACGACCGTGAGGGTGCCGGCATATTGATTGCGATTGCGACGGATGGCAAAGGTGCTGACTCCGAGGCGCGGGCTGGACTGCTCCAGCTGCTGCAGAAAAGCCATGATGTTGCGCTGGTTGTCCGTCACGATGGTGATCTCCTGTTGCACCAGCACCCAGCCTTCGGTCTCCATCGCTTCGGCCAGCTTGGTGCTGGTGATGGAAATGCCAGTTTGATTGGCATAGTCACGCACCACGCGCTGGATATTGGCGCTGATCAGCGGCACGGAGCCGCCTTGAAAGAGGTCCTGACCCAGACTCTGCAGGCGCAGCTCAGTCTGCTGGCGCCGCTCCAACCATTGTGCCGCATCGGCAATCAGGCGCTTTTCTCTCTCAATGTCGCTGCGTGTCTGTTCGATAAGCGAGGCGCGTTCGCTGTATTGTGCGCGCACACTCGGCCACCCCTGCGAGAGGGCAAACACGATCCCCACGGCCAGGGCGACGAACAGAATATTTTTTTCCCGCTTGGTCATCTTGACTCCTTGATCCCCATCAGCGTCTCACTTCCGGAAAATACCGTTGCCGGTAGCCGTCAAAATCGACAGTGCTCAGCCGCAGGTCAATATAGTAGCGGTTGTTGTTGGTCGCGCGGGCGAAGTCTACCCCGGTGAACATCGAGTCCTGCTCCAGGCGCTGCAACAGGCTCTGGGGATCATCGCTCTCGCCCTCAATCTGCACACTGCCCTCGTCGACCTCCAGAGAGGTCAGCACGCTGGGGCTGAGGACCGCCTGCAACTGCAGCATAGTGGCGGAAATATTCTGTGCCGGGAACTCGGTCAGCACACCCCAGCGCTGTTCAAAATCGCGCACGACAGCTTGGTCTGCGCGCGCGGCAGCAGACAGCTCCCGTTGTTCCGCGAGGTCGGCCAGCAGGCTGCGCGCCTGCAGCGATTGCAACAGAAACGGGCTGACGCCCAACAGCATCACCACTGCCGCCGCAATGCCAGCACCGACGAGACGCTTGCCTTTCTCCATCTGTTTGCGCACCGCCTGCGCACCGGCGGGGATGAAACTGTAATCACGATTGGCCACGACGTTACGGGCAAGATCAACCCAAGCCTGTGCAGACTGCAAACTCTGTCGCGTCAACGCGGCGGACGGCTTCGCCGCCGCTGCCTCCAGCCACTGCCTGCGCAGCAACTCGTCCTCCAGATCGGCTTTGTCGATCTGCAACCATTGCGTCAGTACGCCATTGCTGAAGGCCAGCTGAGTGAGGGAGGCGGCATCGCCGTCTTCCACCTGCAGCTCACCTGAATCCGCTGTCTGACTCGCTGCAGCCAGCGCCCTGGGCATCACCGACGCCAGGAAAAGACCCTGCGCTACGAACGCATCAAACAGCGCATCCAGGCGATTCTCATTCATCCACAGTACGACATCGGTCCGATCGCTGTGGCTGGCAGCCGTATTCACAGCGAACGCCAGCTTGCCATCGTGGCTCGGCAAGAGCACCGCCGTTTGCAGTTGCAACGCGGAACGCAGATTTTCCCGCGCCACGCCCGGCATGCTGATGGTGGTAGCGATGAACTCCGGGGCGGGCAGGAGCAGCAGAACCGAGCGCTCCATGACTTCATGATTCAGCAACTCGACGGCAGCGGCGGCAATCGAGGCGGCCCATTCGCTTTCGATATCTTGATTCAACTGGCGCCAAGAGCCGTTGGAGAGGTCATACAGACGCTCGTCATACACCAGCAAAACGGTGTTCACCTGCCTGAGCAATTGCGCCCTGGCGTTGGCCTGGAAAAGTGTTTTCAGGTTGCCCGGCAGCCGCTCCTTCAGGGCCTGCTGCCAGTTATTCATAGTGATGGAAGTCATGTCGCGCACTGCAGGTGAATGAAATTTCTCTGTGGGTTAACCATAGGACTCTTGCTAACCGGACTTTTGACACTGGGCCTTTTGTACTGGGACTGAGAATACGCCCAAAAAGTTTTAGAGGTGGCGAATTTTGCGGGATTATCGAGGGCGGGCACCGCATTCTCAAGCGGTTCCCTTCGTGGCAGCGGCAATGCAGACACGATTACGTCCCTGTTCCTTGGCACTGTAAAGCGCCTTGTCGGCTCGATCAAAGACCAGATCCGAGGTGTCTCCCGGCTGGTAAGCAGCCACACCGAACGACATGGTGATCTGCACCTGCTTCTCTTTGAAGTGGAAGGGACAATGCTCAATGGCTTGTCGCAACTTGTTGGTCAGGCGCTCAGCATCTTCCAGCGAGGTATTGGTCATGACTATGGCGAACTCCTCACCGCCGTAACGAGCAACGAAATCACTCTTGCGGACGCGGTTGGAAATTTCCCGGGCCAGCACCTTCAAGACCTTGTCACCCGCGAGATGGCCGTAGTTGTCATTGATGCGCTTGAAATGGTCGACATCGCAAATGATCAGGCAAAGCTCTCTGCCGCCCCCCAGCTCCTGGCTGCTGCGCCACTGCTCCGTCTCGTGACGAATCTGCTGATCGTAGGCCGCGCGATTGGGCAACTCCGTCAGGGCGTCGCGCATAGCTTTCTGTTCCTGCTGTGCCAGATGCAGGCGCAGTTCTCGGGACTCTTCCTCCATGCCTTTGAGACGCTCCTCAAGCATGCGGGTTTGCTCGCTGCTGGCGTCTTCCTGACTATTCTTCAATACCTTGAAGCCGTCCATTGAGGAAAGAATGGCATCGAGCTGATGCTGAACGGCTCTCTTGAGCTCCACGATGTCGGCAGCGTCCTCCACAGAGCTGGCAATGCCGCTGACCTGAGTCCTGACCGCCTGCTCCAGAGCGGAATCTGAGTCGCGCGCCTCCTGTTCCAGCTCACGGGAGAATTGCACATACTGCTGCACCTGCCCGAGTCCGATATTCAGCTCATTCAGAAAGCGCTGGAAATCTGAGCGCTCCTGGCCCAGTGAGCTGGTGATTACCGCAGAGATGTCTTCCAGCACAGCAACGAATTCATACCAGTTGAGGCCCCGCGCCACCTGATCACGAATTTTCTTTGCCAGAGTAATCGACTGCTCGGAGACGTAGATATTCTCGAGGATTCGCAGGAGGACTGGCTCGGCATGATTGGCAATAACGGAAAAGCCGGGCTCCTGGAGCACTGGTCCGGGAGAGGCAATTACATCTGACTCCGGTGGCGCCGGGCTGACATCGACCTGCTCCAGCGACGGGGACTCTTGAGTCTTTTCTGCATCAGGGGCACGTGCTAGAGCATCGGAAGCCTCAGTAGCTTCAGCAATGGATTCCGGAGGATGCAGCGAAAAAAAACGCGACCAGAACCCGCCGGCAGGTGCCGAGGGCGACTCCGCCGTATCTTCGGAAAGCTCGCGAACCACCAGCCTGAGCAGCTCAAGGAAGTTAGCAATCAGTTCGGAGTGATTCTGAGAGTCGGAAACTTTGGCGGCGAGGACTTTGGAGTACTGCTTGATTCCACGCTTGAGCTCCCTGGAGAGTTCGAGTTCCTGCAACTGCGTGATGCTGAGTGTAAGTGCGTTCTGAATGGCCCACGTGCTGTGCTCTTTGCGGGAATCCAGGCGCAAGACGGATTTTTCGATGTGCTCGAGAAGAACTTCCAGGCCGGCTTCGCTATCTTCCGAGCGCAGCGTCGTCCGCAAGGCGGCCAGCTCACGATCAAGCTCATCGTCCAGACCATCACCCGCGAGGCTGACCCCCACCAGTCCGCGACGCAGCAGCTTGATCCGATTGATCAGCGTCTTTTCACGTTTATCCTGGTCTTCAAGGGCATCGAGGAACTTCTTTTTCCAACGGGACGCCTCTACGCTGTCGCTATTCCTTTGGCTCATTGTGATCAGCTCTTATTCAGGAACGTTTCCAGCCCGGCCCGCCCGCCAACCCGCAACGCACTCGTAAGCACATTGCAGGCAGGGCAATTACTGGAAAGTAATCGGGGGAGCGGTTCAGCTGGACGATCTTTCTTTCTCAACCAGGAAGTTCACCACGTCAAGCATATCCTGTTGAGTCAGTACTGCCTCACCAGTAGAGATGAGGTATTTGCCATTGACCACCATGTTCGGCGTGCTGCGCACCTGATATTCGCGCATCTTCGCTTCAGCCTGATTGACCTTGGTGCGGACGGAGAAGGAGTTGAACGCGGTGCTGAATTGCTCTGCCGTTACGCCGTATTGCACAAAGAAAGTGGACAATTGCTGCTCATTCTGCAGACGGTTGCCCTGGACGTTGATGGCATCAAACATCGGGCTGTGCACTTTATCGAGGACATTCAACGCTTCGGCCGTGAAAAAAGCCTGAGCGTGTATCTTCATCAGGTCGTTCCACATCCCAGGGAAGCGCACAAAGTCCACATCCTCTGCCAATGAGGCTTCCCAGTTTTCGATCAGCGGCTCAAAGCGGAAGCAGTGGCTGCAGCCATACCAGAACACCTCTACGACTTCGATCTTCGCCGGGTCATTGGTCTTTACCGGTGTCGGCAGCAAAACATAGTGCGTCCCTTCAACGAATCGAGCTGGTTGTGCCAGCGCGGAGAACGCCAGCGGCGCCAGAATGAGTATTGCCAATAACTGTATGATCTTCTTGTGCATTTTTGCTTCCTCTACATAAGAACGCTTGGGATCTGTAACTAACTGCCTTACAGACCGCTTCACTTAAGCAAATATTGCCTGAACGAGGCCTGAATCCAGGCCCGACTTCAGTTCAGGCCGGAGATATAGCTCGCGAGAGCCTCGATTTCCTTGTCAGTCAGACGCTCGGACACAATGCGCATAGGCGATGACTGGCCGTCATTGGCGCGCACACCAGCACGGAACGCCTTCAACTGCGTCGCAGTGTATTCGGCATGCTGACCACCCAGTGATGGGAATCCACCCTGGCTGTTGCCCTGACCCGTAGGTGAGTGGCAGGCAGAGCAGGCGGCGACGTTCAGGCTGGCGATACCGGCACGGTAGATGCTCTCACCGGCCTCGATCAGATCAGGATTCGCGCCCTGCAGAGTAATTTCCTTGGACTCGAAATAGGCGGCGATGTCGGCAATGTCCTGATCGCTGGAGTTGTTCAGCAGGCCTGTCATCAATGGAACAGCGCGTGCGCCACTTTTGATGTCGTTCATTTGCTTGATCAGGTAGCGGGCATTCTGGCCTGCCAGTTTCGGGTTTGCTGCGACAGCACTGTTGCCATCCGCGCCATGACATGCGCCACATACAGCAGCCTTGCTCTCACCCGCAGCGGCATTCCCCTGCGCGTGGCTGAAACTGGCAAGTCCAGCGAGAATTAGAGTCGATACCAGGGTCAGTACTTTCTTGGTGGCTAGTTTTTTCATGAATAGTCCAACTTTCCTAAAATTTTCAGAGTTCTTGAGAGTTCTTGAGAGTTCTTTAGATTTCAATACAACCTCTGTCAGAGGGCCAGGACACACCTTTTGCAAGGCAGCAACCTGATCTGGCAGGCGTTTTCAATGAAACGAGAGGCCGCGAAGTATAACGCATAGCTTCGTATTACTCTATGTGTTGCACTGGGCGCGATGGCAAATAGTATGACTCAGGACAGGGTTTTACCAGTCTGGGGGCGCGGTTTGACTGCCAAGGCGCTTGCTCTTGCAGGTCCGTTGCTGTATTTAGTGCGCCCATGAATTACAAAACTGCCAGTTTCACTACCAGTTCCGTCGGCCTTGACGATTGTCCAGCTGACAGCCAGCGAGAGGTTGCCTTTGCGGGCTGCTCCAACGCGGGCAAGTCCAGCGCCATAAATACCCTGACCAACCAGACCGGACTGGCACGCACCAGCAAGACGCCCGGCCGTACCCAGTTGATCAATTTTTTCGGCATCAGCCCGGGCAAATATCTGGTCGACCTGCCAGGTTACGGATACGCCAAGGTCCCCCTGTCGGTCAAGGGACAGTGGCAGGATCACCTGGAATTGTACCTGAATGAGCGCAAGACCCTGGTCGGCCTCATATTGCTTACAGATATCCGGCACGCATTCAAAGACTTTGACCTGATGATGCTCAAGTGGTCACGTCGGACGAACCTGCCCGTACACGTGATGCTCACCAAGTCCGACAAGCTCAAGCGCGGTGCGGCCCAGAACGCATTGCTGGGAGCCCGCAAGCAACTGGTCGATTTCCCCAGCGCGTCGATTCAGGTGTTCTCGTCTCTGAGCAAGACCGGTATCGACACCCTTGAAGCCACTCTGGATCAATGGTTTGCTGATCCCGTCGAGCCGACTGCCGAAGAGCCGATAGCCCCTGTCTCCGCTTGACGCACAGCCCGATCACGACCGGCACCCGTGCCTCTTGCCCGGTAATCAGTGCGCCTCATCCCAGTTGTCACCCACGCCAACGTCGACCACCAGCGGCACATCCAGTGCAGCTGCGCTCGTCATCCGAAAACGCACTCCCTCACGCAATAAATCCACATCCGCTTCCGCCACTTCGAATATAAGTTCATCGTGTACTTGCAATATCATCCGCGCATCCAGCACTCCGGTGCTCAGCCAATGGTCAATATCAATCATGGCCTGCTTGATGATGTCGGCAGCACTGCCCTGCATCGGCGCATTGATCGCAGTGCGTTGCGCCGCCTTGCGCAGCATGCCGTTGCCCGCGTGGATATCCGGCAGGTAGAGACGTCGACCAAACAGCGTCTCCACGTATCCATGCTCATCTGCAAAAGCCTGGGTCTGGTCCATGTAGTGAAGGACGCCGGGGTACTTCTGGAAATAGAGGTCGACGTAATGCTGGGCATTATGTCTGTCGATGCCCAATTGCCTGGCGAGTCCGAATGCCGACATTCCATAGATAAGCCCGAAGTTGATGGCCTTGGCCCTGCGTCGCTGTTCCGACGTCACCTCATCGAGCGGTGTTCCGAAGACTTCTGAGGCCGTGGCACGATGAACATCCTGCGCGCTGGAGAAGGCTTTCAGCAATCCGGCATCGCGCGACAAATGCGCCATGATTCGCAGCTCAACCTGGGAATAGTCGGCCGCCAGCAGCTTGTAGCCAGGCGCCGCGATAAACGCCTGTCGAACCTTGCGACCCTCGGTTGTGCGAATAGGGATGTTCTGGAGATTGGGGTCGGTAGAGGACAAGCGCCCCGTGGCCGCAACCGCCTGCTGAAAGCTTGAGTGAATGCGTCCGGTGCGCTTGTTGATGTCCAGCGGCAACTTGTCGGTGTAAGTGGACTTCAATTTGCTCAGACCACGGTGATCCATAAGCAGTCGCGGCAGCTCGTAATCCAGCGCCAGCTCCTGCAATACCGGCTCAGCGGTAGAAGGCTGACCAGTGGGTGTCTTCTTCAATACGGGTAGACCAAGCTTTTCGTAGAAAATTGTCTGCAGCTGCTTTGGCGAACCGAGATTGAATTCCTCACCCGCCAGACGATAAGCCTCCCGCTCAACCTCAATGAGCCGCAGGCCAATGGCCTGGCTCTGCTTGCCCAGCAACTCGGCATCCACGAGAATGCCGCAGCGCTCCATCCGCTGCAGGACAGGGATGAGCGCAAGCTCATAGAACTTGTGCAGTCCCGCCAGCTCACCCGTGTTTGCCAGCTGGTCGGCCAGAAACTCTCCAAGACGCAGTGCGAGATCCGCCTTGCGCCCTGCGTATCGGCTGGCGGCATCCAGATCCAGCTGACTGAACGTCAGCTTGCCTTTACCCTTGCCCAGCAACTCCTCGATCTTGACCGTCGACAAGTGCAGATAGTGTTCGGCTATGCTCGCCAACGAATGGTCAATCGCGACGGAGTTGAGGACATAGGAGCCCGTCAGTGTGTCAAAGCGAAAGCCTTTGAAAGTGATGTCGTGGTTGGCAAACACGTGAGTGAGAAACTTGCAGTCGTGCCCCACCTTGTGTGCACTGGCGCTTTCCAGCAGTGGCCGCAATCTGTTGAGCACCTTGCTGCGCTCCAGTTGCGCCGGAAAATCCAGAGAGTCATGCCCGACCGGAATATAAAAAGCTGTGCCGGCCCTGGTGCTCAACGCAATGCCGATGATGGTGGCTTCCATGTACTGGGCGCCATCCGTTTCCAGCGCGACGGCAAACTGGCGCGCAGCGCGCAGCTGCACGATACAGCTATCAAGAGCTGAGTCGTCAAGGACACAGATTGTTTGAGTCTCGGGAGAGACCGACTCCTGGACAGACGAATCTTCGGCAGAGCGGGGGTCCGTGGCTGCACTATTCTTGGGCGCGTGCGCAGCAGACTTGCCACCCCGAGCCTCGACTTCTTTCACCCAGGACTTGAACTCCAACAGGCTGAAGAGGGCGTGCAGCTGCTCCACGTCTTCGTCCTTGTGTACGAGATCCGCAATCTGCACGTCCAGAGCCACATCGCGTTTGATGGTAGCCAGGCGGTAGCTCAACCAAAGCTGCTCGATATTTTCGCGCAGCCGCTCGCCGATCTTTCCGGAGACCTTGCCTACATTTGCGACCAGAGCTTCCAGCGAACCATACTCCTGCAACCACTTCAGAGCGGTCTTCGGTCCGACGCCAGGCACACCCGGGATGTTGTCGGCGGCGTCACCCATCAGAGCCAGATACTCGACGATGCGCTCTGGCGGTAATCCGAATTTGGCAGTCACTCCAGCGGGGTCCAGCGACTCATTGGTCATGGTATTGAGCAGCGTGACATTCTCGGTGACCAGTTGGGCCAGATCTTTGTCGCCGGTGGAGATCAGGGTTCTGATGTGTTGCGCGCACGCTTGTGTTGCCAGTGTGCCAATGACGTCATCCGCTTCCACGCCGTCAATCACCAGCATCGGCAGGCCCATGGCCCTGATGATGGCGTGAATGGGTTCGATCTGACTGCGCAGCTCATCCGGCATCGGCGGGCGGTGCGCCTTGTAATCCGCATACATGTCATTGCGGAAAGTTTTGCCCTTGGCATCGAAGACAACCGCGATGTGGCTATCTGGATAAGCCTTCACCAGACTGCGGATCATGTTGATCACTCCTTTGACGGCACCAGTGTGCTGACCCTTGCTGGAGATAAGAGGCGGGAGGGCGTGAAAGGCGCGAAACAGGTAGGACGATCCATCCACCAGAATGAGTTGCACCTCACGGGGCATGCTTGTTTCCATATCTTTTTTCCCTGTCCTCTGTCCCTGAGCGAAGGCCTCGGCCTTTGATTAACGCCCGAGGCAAGTGTTGATGGCCTGAGCCAGATTGTCGATCAATTGGCCATAAGAGCCCGGACCGGGAGAGATTGCGTCACCAAGTACGTCTACGCGCACCCTGTTGACGGGGTAATCACCAAACACCGTTTCAGTAGTGGAGTCATTGGAGTTCACATCCTCCAGCAGGCACGTCGGGCGCAACTCTTCCAATCGCGATCTGATGTCGAGAATATGCCTGATTCCCGGCTGAATTTCATGGTCCGGCACCAGCACAAATTGATGCTCGAGACCAAACTGCCTTTCAAAATACTGGAGGCCGTCGTGATAGACGGCGTAGCGACCATTCTTTACGAGCGCCATGTCTGCGCTTGTTGTCTTGTCCAACGCGTCGATACTGGCGATGAACCGTGACAGGTTTGCCTGATAGCGTGATTGATTAGGCGGGTCCAGCCTCATCAGCTGCTGCGTTATTTGTTCTGCAGCCAACTGGGCATTGTGGGTATTCAGCCAGAGATGCGGATCATAGCGGTCATCAGCCTGTGGCTCGGACTCAGATTCCCCGCCCGGCTTGTGAAGAACAATGTCATCCAGAGAGGCGACTTCAACAACGGCGGTCTGCTCATCGATTTGCCCTAGAAAATCGGTCAGGTAGGTCTCCATCTGCGGACCCACCCACAGCACAAGACCGGCATCCGTCATTTTACGAATATCGGAGGGTCGCAGAGTGAAGTAGTGAGGGGACACATTGGCAGGAATCAACAATTCCGGCACTGCGACGCCGTCCATCAGGTCTGCTGCTATCAATTGCAGCGGCTTGATCGAAGCGAGTACCTGCGGCTGTGCCACCGCCAGATCTGTGATCCCGAGCATAAGTGTGCAGATTGCGGCGACACGCTTGAACATGGCAGGCTTCTTCGATGGAGGTCAATAGAGTAAATGCTATATTATACCATTATCACCAATGGCAGGGATTCGAAAGACTTCCTATGCCGCGCCCGGCTCGGCGCCCCCCCTTAAGGAATCAGCGGATGGACAAAGTCTGCCTCATTGATGCCGTCGACATCTGCATGCAGTTCGGCGAGCGCCAGGTCTTGCAGCACGTTGACCTGAAGGTCCATCAAGGCGAGATCGTCACGCTCGTAGGTCCCAATGGGGC
>CAIRBI010000074.1 GCA_903876785.1 uncultured Gammaproteobacteria bacterium | reverse complement strand
TCTGTGGGAGCGGGCCTCGCCCGCGATACTTTCATTTCTCAAATCAATACTTATAAGTATCTGCCTTGAACGGCCCTTCCACATTGACGTGGATGTACTGTGCCTGTGCCGGTGTGAGTTTCGTCAGCACGCCGCCGAAACCACCTACCATCAGTGCAGCAACCTGCTCGTCGAGATGCTTGGGCAACACTTCCACGGTGATGCCGCTCTTCTTGAAATCCGCCGAGAGTGCCGCGAACTTCCTTTCGTAGAGATACATCTGTGCAATTACCTGGTTGGCAAATGAGCCGTCCATGATGCGTGAAGGATGGCCAGTGGCGTTGCCCAGATTGATAAGGCGGCCTTCGGACAGCAGCAGCAGGTAATTGGTCTTGTCTTTCTGTGGATCCGCACGGTAGACCTTGTGCACCTGCGGCTTGATCTCCTCCCAGGTCCAGTTCTTGCGCATGTACGCAGTGTCGATCTCGTTGTCGAAGTGACCGATGTTGCAGATCACTGCGCCGGACTTCACAGTCTGCAGCATGTTCTTGTCGCAGACATCGATGTTGCCGGTGGCTGTCACGATCATATCAAGCTTGCCCAGCAGTGCGCGGTCGATGTCTTCGATGCGGCCGGTGTTGTCACCGTTGAGGTAAGGAGACACAATTTCATAACCGTCCATACACGCCTGCATCGCGCAGATCGGATCGATCTCGGAGATCTTTACGATCATGCCTTCCTGACGCAGACTCTGTGCAGAACCCTTGCCCACATCGCCGTATCCGACGACGAGCGCATGACGGCCAGACAGCAGCATGTCAGTGCCGCGCTTGATGCCGTCGTTGAGACTGTGGCGGCAACCATACTTGTTGTCGTTCTTGGCCTTGGTAACGGAATCGTTGACGTTGATCGCGGGTACTTTCAAGGTGCCCGCTTCCATCATCTCGATCAGACGGTGTACGCCTGTTGTCGTCTCTTCCGTGATGCCGTTGATCTTGTCGAGCATCTGCGGATATTTGTTGTGGATCATGCCGGTCAGGTCGCCGCCATCGTCGAGGATCATGTTGCAGCCCCATGGCGTGCCATCCTTGAGAATGGTCTGCTCGATGCACCAGTCACCCTCTTCCAGGGTCTGGCCTTTCCATGCGTAAACGGCAACGCCCTTGGAGGCGATGTACGCTGCTGCGTGATCCTGCGTCGAGAAAATGTTGCAGGAAGACCAGCGCACTTCTGCGCCGAGTTCAACCAGCGTCTCGATCAGCACGGCCGTCTGAATGGTCATGTGGATACAGCCGATGATCTTCGCGCCGGCCAGTGGCTTGCTCGCGGAGTAACGTGCGCGCAATGTCATCAGCGCGGGCATTTCCGATTCGGCAAGAATCACTTCCTTGCGACCGAATTCTGCCAGACCGATGTCGGCAACTTTGTAATCGTGTTTGCTCATTCTTGAATCCTGTTTCCAATGTAGATGAATCAAATATTGTCGGTTTATTGAGGCGTCCGCCTCCGTGCTTATTTCAGGCCTGCGGCGTCGCGCAGAGCGTCCGCCTTGTCAGTCCTTTCCCAGGTAAAGTTCGGTTCTTCGCGGCCGAAGTGACCGTAAGCCGCTGTTGCCAGATAGATCGGGCGAATCAGGTCCAGCATACGGATCAGGCCCTTCGGACGCAGTTCGAAGAACTCGCGAATCAGTTGCACAATGCGCTCTTCGGAGATCTTGCCGGTGCCGAACGTTTCCACGCTGATGGAGGTTGGTTCCGCCACGCCGATGGCGTAAGAAATCTGGATCTCGCAACGATCAGCGATGCCAGCCGCTACGATGTTCTTCGCTACATAACGTGCTACATACGCCGCAGAGCGATCCACTTTTGATGGGTCCTTGCCGGAGAATGCGCCGCCGCCGTGACGCGCCATGCCGCCGTAGCTGTCCACGATGATCTTGCGGCCAGTCAGACCACAATCACCGAAGGGGCCGCCGATGACGAAACGTCCGGTCGGGTTGATGAAGTATTTGGTGTTCTTGTCCAGCCACTCGGCCGGCAACACGTGCTTGATGATCTCTTCCATTACCGCTTCCTGCAGCGGCTTCAGCTCGATGTCCGGGCTGTGCTGAGTCGATAGCACCACAGCATCCACGGCGACGGGCTTGCCGTTCTCGTATCGGAAGGTGATCTGGCTCTTGGCATCCGGACGCAGCCAGGGCAGTGTGCCGTTCTTGCGCACTTCGGCCTGACGTTGCACGAGGCGGTGAGAATAGGTGATCGGAGCAGGCATCAGCACGCTCGTTTCATTGCTGGCATAGCCGAACATCAGGCCCTGGTCGCCTGCACCTTGTTCATGATCCGGGGTATCGTCCACGCCTCTGGAAATATCGGGGGACTGCTTGCCGATAGCATTGAGTACTGCGCATGAATTGCCATCAAAGCCCTTGTCGGAATGGTCATAACCAATGTCACAGACCACTTTGCGGGCAATCGCTTCGATGTCTGCGTAAGCGGTGGTGGTCACCTCCCCGGCTACCACGACCATGCCGGTCTTGATCAGGGTTTCGCAGGCCACGCGCGCCTTTGGGTCCTGGGTCAGGATGGCATCCAGCACCGCGTCTGAGATCTGGTCCGCGATCTTGTCTGGATGTCCTTCAGAGACGGATTCAGAGGTGAAAAGTGATGAGGCCATAATTTTTTCCTTTCTCAGATCAGTTGGTTGATTTTGGGTTCTATTAATTTACGGTTTGTGAAAGACGCACATCTGGATCTGGAAGCCGTTACGCAATCCCAGATAAACACTCTGCGCGGGCTGCAGGCTTGCCTGTGCAGCCCAGGCATTCATCTCGTCATGATCGAAACCCAGCCACAAGTCGCCGCAGGATTCTCGTGCCCAGTCCTGATCATGGTGGCAAAGCTCGACAATCAGTAGCAGCCCGCCCGCTTGCAGCAACGCTGCCGCGTGCGCGAAGGCTTCCTGAGGCGCCGGCAGATGGTGCAACACCATGTCATAGAGAATCAGGTCACAGCGGACATTGCGGGCCAGCGCGGTGTGCGTGTCGCCGTGAATGAAGGTGACGTTGTGCAGTTGTTCGGTGGCCACCGTGGCTTTGGCGAGGTTCAACATCTCCAGCGCATTGTCGAGGGCGATGACGTTCTTGAACTGTTGTGCCAGACGCACGAGCAACTCCCCGGTGCCCGGCCCTACCTCCATGATCGTCAACTGGTCGCTGAGCTCCAGTTCGCGCAGCAGGTCCAGCAGACTGCTCATGTACTGAGCGTGTTCGGCGACGAGTCCCTGCTTTTCGCGGAACTTGTCGGCATGTCGCGTGAAGAATTGCAGCGACTGCTCGGAGCGTTCCTGTTGCGCGAGATCCAGACGGGCGATCTGCTCCTGCCCCAGTGGAATTCTGTCGATTGCCTCGAATGCGCTCTTTTTCAGCGCGTGCAGCGGGTCGTCGCTGTGCAGCAAAGGGCGGCGATAGAAGATGGTGTTGCCTTCGCGGCGTGTGGTCGCCAGCCCCGCATTGGCAAGTATCTTCAGGTGATGGCTGAGGGCGGACTGACGAATGTCGAGGATGCGGCAGATCTCCAGCACGCCGAATGAACTGGTCCGCAGCAGGCGCAGGATTTCGAGGCGCAGGGAGTCTGCGAGCGCTTTACAAAGGTGCGTGAGCGCTTCTGCATCATTCAGCGCGCCGACGTCGTCCCTCTTGATTGCTGTGACCGTCAAACTCAGTTATTCCGAGATTTTGTGAAAGTGGCGTCGACTATAACAGGGCTTTCAATCTATATCAAAAATATTTGATATAGGTGGCTGGGGTTCTTGTTGGAGATCCCGGGAGTATGGCCTGTGCCCGCCCGCGACGGGTCTGCGCCGCTCCGCGGTGCCCTCGCTGCGCAAAAAGCCTGAAGTCTTTTTGCTGCGTTCGGCGCTGACCCTGATTGTCGCTGGCGGGCACAGGCCATACTCCCTTGCGCGCTGCAGATACAAAACGCCTTTCCAAGGACAACTATGGCAGTTTGAACTTAAGCCATCTGCCAATTCCAAAGTGGCAGGTCAGATGCCCCCTCTACCCAGCGAAGCGGGTGCCTTTCCAGAATCTGCGAATCCATCCGTCTGGCGTTCCACAAGGTGGCGGGAGGCAGGGGCCGGGGGCGCGGCATAAAAGACCAGCGCCGAACGCAGCAAAAAGACCTTGGGCTTTTTGCGAAGAGAGGGCACCGCAGAGCGGCGCAGGTCAGCCGCGCCCCCGGCCCCTGCCTCCCGCCACCGCTCGAAGCCCCAGCCAAAGATTCAGCCCAGATCCGGACAAAATAAAAGATTGGTCGGGTAGCATATTCACCTGAGGTGCGGGAAAATGGGCGGCCTCGAAATTCAGCCAGCCAGAAACAGGAGCCAGTACCGTATGTCCAGCCGTGTTCCCTCGCGCAGAGACTGTGCCAATGCCATCCGCGCCCTCACTATGGATGCCGTCCAGAAAGCCAACTCTGGACATCCCGGTGCGCCAATGGGTATGGCAGACATCGCCGAAGTGCTCTGGAATGACTTCCTGAGTCACAACCCGGTGCACCCTGGCTGGGTCAATCGCGACCGCTTTGTGATGTCCAATGGCCATGGCTCCATGCTGGTGTACTCGTTGCTCCATCTGAGCGGTTACGACGTCTCCATGGACGAAATTCGCAATTTCCGCCAATTGCATTCCAAGACCCCGGGCCACCCCGAATACGGTTATACCCCGGGTGTCGAAACGACTACCGGTCCGCTCGGTCAAGGGCTTGCCAACGCCGTCGGTATGGCCATTGCCGAGAAGACGCTGGCTGCCCAGTTCAACCGCGCCGGTCACGAAGTCATCGATCATTCCACCTATGTATTTGTCGGCGACGGCTGTCTGATGGAAGGGGTGTCCCACGAGGTCTGCTCGCTGGCGGGCACGCTGGGGTTGGGCAAGCTCATCGCTTTCTATGACGACAACGGCATTTCCATCGATGGCGAGGTAGAAGGCTGGTTTACCGACGACACCACCGGGCGTTTCGAAGCCTACGGATGGCAAGTGCTGGCGGTAGACGGTCACGACGCTGCCCAGATCGCCGCAGCCATCAAGTCTGCCAAGGCCGATACGGCCCGCCCGACGCTGATCAAGTGCAAAACCATCATTGGCTTCGGGTCGCCCAACAAGCAAGGTTCGCACAACGTGCATGGCGCGCCACTGGGTGATGCCGAAATCGCGGCAGCCCGCATTGCACTGGGCTGGAGTCATGCTCCTTTCGAGGTGCCTGATGACATCCACAAGGTCTGGGACGCTCGCGACAAAGGCTTCATTGCCGAGTCGGCCTGGAAGGAAAAACTGGTCCGCTACGAGGAAGAACATCCAGAACTGGCCATGGAACTGGTACGCCGTCTCAAGGGTCAGCTGCCTGGTCATTTCGCTGAGATTGCAGCCGAATATGTGCAAACCTGCCAAGAGAGGGGCGAGGTCATTGCCAGCCGCAAGGCCTCCCAGAACTGTCTGGCTGCCTTTGGTCAGCATTTGCCGGAAATGATCGGTGGCTCTGCAGACCTCGCGGGCTCCAATCTGACGGTCTGGTCCGGCACTACTCCTATCACCGACAGTGCCGATGGCAACTACATCAATTACGGGGTTCGTGAGTTCGGCATGAGCGCCATCATGAACGGCATCGCGCTGCACGGCGGCTTCATTCCCTTCGGCGGTACTTTCCTGATTTTCATGGAATACGCTCGCAATGCCGTGCGCATGGCCGCGCTGATGAAACAGCACTGTGTGTTTGTGTACACCCATGATTCTATCGGACAGGGCGAAGATGGCCCGACCCACCAGCCGGTCGAGCAGATCGCCAACCTGCGCGTGACGCCGAACATGTCAGTGTGGCGCCCTTGCGACGCGGTCGAAACAGCGGTGTCCTGGAAAGCCGCGATTGAGCGCAATGATGGCCCGAGCTCACTGGTATTCTCGCGTCAGAACCTCCCGCATCAGCAGCGCAGTGCCGAGCAAGTCGGCGCGATTGCGCGTGGTGGGTATGTGCTGAAGGATTGCAGCGGCGTGCCTGATGTCATCATCATTGCCACCGGTTCCGAGGTGGGAATCTGCGTCGATGCCGTCGCCCGTCTGCAGGAAAGCGGCGTGCGCGCCCGCCTGGTCTCCATGCCCAGTACCGATGTGTTCGAGGCGCAGGATGCCGGCTACAGAGAGCAGGTGCTGCCGCGCGCGGTGCGCGCCCGGGTTGCAGTCGAAGCTGCCGCTGCTGATTACTGGTACAAGTATGTCGGCCTGGATGGCAAGGTCATCGGCATGACGACGTTCGGTGAGTCGGCTCCCGGCCCGGTTCTGATGAAGGAATTCGGTTTCACGGTGGACAATGTGGTGAATACGGCAACCTATGTCCTATCGCATTGCAATTAATGGTTATGGGCGCATAGGTCGTTGCGTTCTGAGAGCCCTGTATGAGTCGGGAAAATATCCGGATCTGCAGATCGTTGCGATCAACGATCTGACAGACACCAACTCGCTGGTTTACTTGACGAAGTACGACAGCACGCATGGTCGCTTCCCCGGCATGGTGGGCAGCCGTGAGGGTGTGCTGCGCATCAATGCAGATGACATCAGCGTGTTTTCGGAACCGAACATAACGAAGCTGCCATGGGCGGCGCTAGGTATCGATCTGGTCATGGAGTGCACTGGCGCGTTTTCCGATCGGGCGACGGCTGCGCTGCATCTGCACAGTGGCTCCAGGCGAGTACTGTTCTCGCAGCCCGCGCAAAGTGATGTCGATGCCACGGTGATTTACGGCGTAAACGAGGGCTCACTGAGGCTCTCAGACCGCATTATCTCCAACGCATCCTGCACCACTAATTGTGTAGTGCCCGTGATCAAGTGTCTGGACGATAATTTTGGCATCGATCATGGCGTGATTACGACGATCCATTCCGCCATGAACGATCAGCCGGTGATCGACGCCTATCATCACTTCGATCTGCGCAAGACGCGCAGTGCAGTGCAGTCGATCATTCCGGTAAACACGGAAATCGACAAGGGCATCGGGCGCATTCTGCCCCATCTGGAAGGGCGCTTTGCGGCGCAGGCGATGCGCGTGCCAACCATCAATGTGTCGGCAATCGATCTCACGGTGACCGTGCGTGCCGATGTGACTAAAGAGATGGTCAACGCAGCAATCCGGCAGGGCGCGAGAGACTCTTTGCCGCTGGTGCTCGACTGCACGGATGAGCCGCTGGCCTCCTGCGATTTCAATCATGACCCAAGATCGGCCATTGTCGATCTGAGTCAGACGCGGGTCAGCGGCACGCGTCTGGTCAAGGTGCTGGCCTGGTTTGACAACGAATGGGCGTTCGCCAATCGCATGCTCGATGTGGCGGAAACAATCCGGAAAATGGAATAAGGGGAGACCGACACTATGACGATACTCAGAATGCAGGATCTCGCCCTGCGTGATAAACGGGTGCTGATTCGCGAAGATCTCAATGTCCCCGTCAAGAATGGCGTGATCGGCAACGACACCCGCATTTGCGCTGCGATCCCCACTATTGAGCTTGCGCTGCAGGCCGGTGCGAAGGTCATCGTGATGTCACACCTTGGCCGCCCCGAGGAAGGTAAGCCCATCACTGAGCAGCCGTCTTCCTCGCTGGCAGCGGTCGCAAAGCGGCTGGCCGAGCTGCTGAATGTGAACGTAGTGTTGTCGCAGAATTATTTCCAGAATCCTGCCGAGGCCGTGCCGGCGGCCGGTGAAGTCGTGCTGCTGGAAAACGTCCGCGTCAATGCCGGCGAAGAAGCGAACGATGAAGCACTCTCCCGTTTCTATGCCTCACTATGCGATGTGTTTGTGATGGATGCTTTCGGCACCGCTCACCGCGCACAAGCCAGTACGCATGGCGTGGCACGTTTCGCACCGGTGGCATGTGCGGGGCCATTGCTCGCGAAAGAGCTGGATGCGCTGGAGCTCGCGCTCAAGAAACCTGAACGCCCCATGCTTGCTATCGTCGGCGGGGCAAAAGTGTCGAGCAAACTGCAAGTGCTTGAGAGTCTGGCCACCATCGTGGACCAGCTGATTGTGGGTGGCGGCATCGCCAATACCTTCCTGCTGGCTGCGGGTTACAGCGTCGGCAAGTCGCTGGTCGAACGCGATCTGGTGGACACTGCCAAGGCGCTCATGCAGAAGACGCAAATACCCCTGCCGATCGACGTCGTCGTGGCGAAGGAGTTTTCAGCCACCGCCGCGGCCACCATCAAGCACGTGAGCGAGATTGCCGACGATGACATGATTCTGGACATTGGCCCGCAGACGGCCAAGGCTTTCGCAGACATCATCGCCAGAATGAAGACCATCATCTGGAATGGGCCGGTGGGCGTATTCGAATTCGATAGTTTTGCAAAGGGAACACAAGCGATAGCGGCGGCAGTAGCAGCCAACCAGGGTTTCTCCATTGCCGGAGGTGGAGAAACCATCGAAGCAATCGACAAGTTTGGAGTGACAGCGGACATCTCGTATATCTCCACCGGCGGTGGAGCGTTCCTGGAATTTGTACAGGGTGAGACTCTGCCAGCGGTGCAGATACTGGATGAGATGGGACGCTGACGCAGAGCAGTGACAACAACGGTAACGAAAATAGCAGAAATCACAATCAACACGAATGGAATGCGAGGTTACAAATGGCACTAATCAGTTTGCGTCAGCTGCTGGATCATGCGGCTGAGAACAGCTACGGAGTTCCCGCCTTCAACGTCAACAACCTGGAACAGGTACGGGCGATCATGGAAGGCGCCAACGAGGTCAACAGTCCGGTGATTCTGCAGGCGTCCGCAGGTGCCCGAAAATACGCGGGTTCCAACTTCCTGAAGCACCTCATTCAAGCAGCCATCGAAGAGTTTCCCCATATTCCGATTGTGATGCATCAGGACCATGGCGTGTCCCCTTCCGTATGTCAGCGCTCCATTCAGTCGGGCTTCTCGTCTGTGATGATGGACGGCTCTCTGGGTGAAGATGGCAAGACGCCAAAGGACTACGACTACAACGTGCGTGTAACGCGCCTGACGGTCGAGATGGCCCACGCATGCGGCGTTTCTGTGGAAGGTGAGATTGGCTGTCTGGGTTCTCTGGAAACCGGTATGGCCGGTGAAGAGGATGGCATCGGTGCGAAGGGCATACTGTCCATGCATCAGATGCTGACGGACCCGGAAGAGGCAGCGCAGTTTGTGGCAGACACCGGAGTTGATGCGCTCGCGATTGCAGTAGGCACCAGCCACGGTGCCTACAAGTTCAGCCGTCCACCTACAGGGGACATTCTTGCCATTGAGCGCATCAAGGAAATTCATCGCCGCATTCCGAACACGCATCTGGTAATGCACGGTTCTTCTTCAGTGCCGCAGGATTGGCTGGCGATGATCAATCAGTACGGCGGCCAGATTCCCGAGACCTATGGCGTACCGGTTGAAGAAATTCAGGAAGGCATCCGTCACGGTGTACGCAAAGTGAATATCGACACTGATCTGCGCCTGGCCTCCACGGCCGTGGTGCGCAAGTTCCTGGCCGAGAATCCTTCCGAGTTTGACCCACGCAAGTTCCTCGCCCCTACCATCAAGGCGATGCAGTCAGTTGTTGTGCAGCGTCTGGTGTCGTTTGGTGCCGCTGGTCAGATTCCGGGCATCGGCCGGGTCTACAGTCTGGAAGAGATGGCAGATCGCTACGCTCGCAAGGGTTGAAACCCGCTTACCTGCAAGGTGGGTAACGTGTTCAGAAATTACGACATCGATGCATTGCGGGAGAGTTTGCCCGCATTTGACTTTCAGTCGCGGGACGCGGTGCCCGCGATTGCGAATCCCTATTTTGATTACTATGGTCTGAACGCTCAGAATATCTTTCCGCGCCAACACCCCGCCAACATTCATCTGCTCGGCTGCTTTTCCAGCGCGGGATTCCGCATTGCCTGTCATTATTTTTCACCACCACCGGAGCAGGTGCACGGCACCGCTTTCATCGTGCACGGCTACTATGATCATGCTGGACTCTACGGTCATCTGATCAAGTATTGCCTGCAGAGAAATCTTGCCGTCGTCATCTTCGATCTGCCGGGGCACGGGCTTTCCTCGGGAGATAGAGCCAGCATTGAGTCCTTCGCGCAGTACCGCGAGGTCTTCAGCGAGTGTTTGCGCATGGCACAGAAGGCTGGCATCAGCAAACCGTGGCTCGCCATCGGCCAGAGTACCGGCTCGGCCATCATCATGGATTACACGTTGGCGAACGGTGAAAAGCCCCACCCTTTCGAACACATTGTCCTGCTCGCGCCTCTGGTGCGCCCCTATCAATGGTGGCGTGGCAGCGCGCTGCATACTCTGCTGATGCCGTTTGTGAAAACCATCAAAAGAGATTTCGTGGTCAACAGCAGCAACGAAGAATTTCTGCGCTTTGTGCGTGAAAGCGATCCTCTGCAGAGTCGGCGCTTGTCGGCACTTTGGGTGGGGGCGTTGAAGCGATGGCTGGTAGAGTTCGAGCAATACAACGCTTGTGATATCCCCGTGTCAGTGGTGCAGGGGGCGTTGGATACCACGGTGGATTGGCGCTACAACCTGCGCGCAATCGAAAGAAAGTTTCCGCATGCCACCACCTACATGATTGCAGATGCACGACATCATCTGGTCAACGAAAGTCAGGGGATTCGTGAGCGGCTGTGCTCGATTCTTGATGCGATTCTCGGTTAGCACATGTGCTCTAAAGGTCTGATGAACTGAAGTACTCCAGCTCATCAGAATTACGTGCCGAACACGCGCTGCTCAGAACAGCACTCGACAGCGGATGGTGCCTTTCACTTCATTGAGTCTCTTCAGCGCGAGCGCGCTGTATTCCACATCGATATCAGTGACGACGTAACCTATCTCGTCATTAGTTTGCAGATACTGTGAACGAATATTGATGCCGTTCGCTGAAAAAATGCTGTTGATTTCTGAAAGCACGCCGGGAATATTCTTGTGAATATGCAGCAGGCGATGTTTGCCGGGGTGAGCGGGCAGCGCCACTTCGGGGAAATTCACCGCAGTAAAGGAAGAGCCATTGTCGCTGTACTTCACCAGCTTCTCACTAACCTCCAGGCCGATATTTTCTTGCGCTTCCATCGTGCTTCCACCCACGTGAGGAGTCAGGATGCAGTTGTCAAATTGCCGCAGAGGTGACATGAACTCGTCTTCATTCGAGCTGGGTTCAACGGGGAATACGTCGATGGCCGCACCAGAGAGATGTCCACTGTGCAGCGCTGCGGCGAGCGCGTCTATGTCGACGACAGAGCCACGCGAGGCGTTGATCAGAATGCTGCCCTTCTTCATCCAGCTGATCTGTTCAGCGCCGATCATGTTGGCAGTCTGTGGTGTTTCCGGAACGTGCAGACTGACGACGTCGCAGATCTGCATGAGCTCTTTCAGTGTCGGCACTTGCACGGCATTGCCCAGTGGCAATTTGGTGACGATGTCGTAGAGATAAACCTTCATGCCCATGGATTCTGCGAGGACGCTCAGTTGCGAGCCGATATTGCCGTAACCGACGAGCCCAAGCTTTTTGCCGCGCGCTTCAAACGAGCCGGTTGCAATCTTCTGCCATACACCACGATGTGCCTGCGCATTCTTCTCGGGGATTCCGCGCAACAGCAAAATGGTTTGACCAATTACCAATTCAGCAACACTGCGCGTGTTTGAGAATGGCGCGTTGAACACCGGTATGCCGCGCTCGAGCGCCGCACCAAGATCCACCTGATTGGTGCCTATGCAGAAACAACCTGCGGCCTGCAGTTTTTCCGCCGCGGCAAATACTGCACTGGTCAGCTGAGTTCGAGAACGTATGCCGATGAAATGCACATCGCGAATTTTTTCGATGAGCTTTTCTTCCGAGAGGGAAGTTTTCAGATATTCGATGTTGGTGTAGCCGGCATTGTGCAGCGTGTCGACAGCACTTTGATGAAGTCCTTCGAGAAGAAGAAACTTGATCTTGCTCTTTTGCAGTGATGTTGGATTCATGGCGGTGTGATTTCTCTTTGCTTGGAACTGCAGGAAGACAGGCGCGCTATGTTACCATAAGCCACGCTCAATCAATCACGGTCACCTAATCCGATGAATCAATCGCAAGCAGAACTGATTGCCGCTCTCTCCAGTATTGTCGGAGACGACAAGGTCAAAGTCGATGCCGAGTCGTTGTCCACTTTTGGCAAGGACTGGACGAAAGTTTATGAACCGCATCCCTCTGCCATTGTATTTCCCTCTTCAATCGAACAGGTGCAGGAGATTGTGCGCTACGCGAATGCTCATCAATTGGCGCTGGTGCCATCGGGCGGCAGAACCGGCCTGAGTGGCGGCGCGGTCGCCTCCAATGGCGAAATCGTGGTGGCTTTCGACAGAATGAACAAGATTCTTGATTTCGATGCCACGGATCGTCAGGTGGTCTGTCAGGCCGGCGTTGTGACCGAGCAATTGCAAAATTTTGCGGAAGAAAAGCAATTGTTTTATCCCGTGGATTTCGCCTCGTCCGGCTCCAGCCAGCTCGGCGGCAATGCCGCCACCAATGCCGGTGGTATCAAAGTCATCAAGTACGGTCTAACGCGAGACTGGGTGGTCGGCATGAAAGTCGTTACTGGCGCCGGCGAACTGCTGGACCTGAACAAGGGGCTGATCAAGAACGCGACGGGCTATGACCTGCGGCATTTGTTTATCGGCTCGGAAGGCACGCTTGGTTTCATCGTTGAGCTCACCATGAAGCTGGCGACGCCTCCCAAGGATCCCACCGTGCTGGTGCTCGCCGTCGAGAAGATGGAAGACGCGATGAATGTATTGCAAACCTTCCAGGGCAGACTGCCACTGATGGCCTTCGAATTTTTCTCAGAGAAGGCGTTGCGGCATGTGATTCATGAAAAGGGATTGCAGCGCCCGTGCGAAACCGCGGGCGATTTCTATGCGCTGATCGAGTTTGAAAATGTCAGTGAGCAAAGCATGGATCAGGCCATGGAGGCTTTCGAGTATTGTGTCGAGCAGGGCTGGGCGCTCGATGGCACTATCAGCCAGAACAGCACCCAGGCCCGCGATCTCTGGCGTCTGCGTGAAGACATATCGGAAACCATTTCCAGATTCACTCCCTACAAGAACGACATCTCAGTGAAAGTCTCCAAGGTTCCTGCGTTCGTGCGCGAAGTGGACGAGATCGTCAACCGGCAATACCCGGACTTCGAGATTATCTGGTTTGGTCATATTGGAGATGGCAATGTGCACCTCAACATTCTCAAGCCTGACACGTTGGAAAAGGCCATTTTCTTTGAGCAATGTCATCGGGTCAGTTATGACATCTTTGGCTGCGTCAAGCGTTATGGCGGCAGCGTATCGGCTGAGCACGGCGTGGGACTTTTGAAGAAACCCTTCCTCTCCTACAGTCGGGATGAGCATGAGATCGCCATAATGAAGGCGTTGAAGAATGTTTTCGACCCGAACAATGTCATGAATCCTGGGAAGATTTTTGATTAAAGTGGTTTTGGGCTGAGGAATTGGCGAAAAAACGCAAAAAATAATCAGCTTTCCTGAGATTAAGTGCGAAAACCGTATTCCATCCGCAATAAGATAGGGGTACACTTCGAGAGAATCCTAATGGATTCAAGGGTTGGCAGTGATGTTGGCCGTGTAACTAATTTTTTAAGAACAAGAGAGAAATATGTCAGAGCAAGTAGAAGGTACTGTTAAGTGGTTCAATGACGAGAAGGGCTTTGGTTTCATTGAGCAGGAAGGTGGAAAGGACGTATTCGTTCACTTCAGCGCAATTAACGGTTCCGGAAGAAAAACTCTTCACGAAGGCCAGAAAGTTACGATGGATGTGACCCAAGGTCAAAAAGGCCCGCAAGCAGAGAACGTAAATCCTCTGTAAGAAAAAGGCGCAGAATGCTTCACGGTATTCTGCGTTTTTACTTTGCAGATGCAGTTTGAATCTTACGATTCGAAGCTGTGGATTTTTGTTTCGTTTAGCTTAGCTAGAGCGTAGTAATCAGGCTGCTGTATAAGTTCTGATGCCATCTCTTGTTCCCAGGATCAGCAGATCTGCAGGGCGTATGGCGAAAAGCCCATTAGTAACGACACCTGTGATTTGATTGAGTTGCTGTTCCAGTTCTCTGGGATCCACGATATGCATATTGTGGATGTCGATGATCTGGTTGCCGTTATCGGTGATAAACCCTTCGCGGTAAACCGGATCTCCTCCCAGCCTTACAATTGCTCGCCCCACATGACTTCTCGCCATCGGGATCACTTCCACAGGCAGTGGAAATCTTCCTAATACGGGAACATATTTGCTTTCGTCTGCGATGCAGACAAATTCTTTGGCAACCGCCGCAATTATCTTTTCTCGTGTCAGCGCGCCACCACCGCCTTTTATCAGGTGCAGTTGTGCATTGGCCTCGTCGGCGCCATCAATATAGAAAGTGACTTCATCGACGCTGTTCAGATCAAATACGGGAATGCCCAGAGCCATCAGTCTTCTGCGGGTTTCTTCTGAACTTGCCACGGTGCTGAGGATGCGATTCTTGAAGGGTGCCAGACACTCTATGAAACAATTCGCGGTAGACCCGGTACCTACACCAATGACGCTGTTTTCATCGAGTCTTTCCTCGACATACTTGGCGGCAGCGGCGGCAACCGCCTTTTTCATTTCGTTCTGATCCATGCTAATTTCCCGGGTTGAAGTGAACTCCTGCAGATTATACGGAGTTGAACTGAGCCCTGCCTGCAATTTTCTGCCACAGAGGGTCAACGATGGAAAAGTATGTAAAAGCCATTCTCTCCGCCAAAGTCTACGATGTTGCGATTGAGACACCGGTGCACAAGGCAGTGATTCTGTCGCAGCGGCTCGACAATGAGGTGTTGTTGAAGCGCGAAGATCTGCAGCCGATTCACAGCTTCAAGTTGCGTGGCGCCTACAACAAGATGGCCGGCCTGAGTGCGGCGCAGGCAAAGAGCGGTGTTATTGCTGCGTCGGCAGGGAACCACGCGCAGGGTGTGGCAATGGCGGGCACGCGACTGGGCATCAAGACCATCATCGTGATGCCGGTGACTACTCCGAAGATCAAGATCGATGCCGTGAAGGCCCTTGGCGGCAAGGTCATCCTGCATGGCGATACCTATAACGAGGCGGCAACTCATGCGCAGGAACTGGTGAAGGAGAAAGGCTATACCTTCGTCCATGCGTTTGATGATAGCGCCGTGATTGCTGGACAGGGCACCGTGGGCCTCGAGATCGTGCGTCAGCACAGCGGTATTCTGGACGCGATTTTCGTACCGGTGGGCGGTGGTGGCCTGCTGGCGGGCATTGCCGCGTACGTGAAATATATCCGGCCCGAGGTCAAGCTGATCGCGGTCGAGGCAGAGGATTCGGCCTGTCTACAGGCCGCATTGAAGGCGCAGCGTCGCGTCGTCCTTTCTCAGGTTGGTCTGTTTGCCGATGGCGTTGCCGTCGCGCAAGTAGGCAAAGAGCCTTTCCGAATCCTGCGCAAGCTGGTGGATGACGTCGTGACCGTCAGCACCGACGAGATCTGTTCAGCTGTGAAGGACATCTTCGATGACACGCGGGCCGTCACCGAGCCAGCCGGAGCGCTCGCCGTTGCGGGTATGAAAAAGTATGTAAGGGAGCACGGACTCACCGGGAAAACAATGATTTCAGTGGTGACAGGCGCCAACGTCAACTTCCATCGTCTGCGCCATATCTCCGAACGGACCGAGCTGGGAGAGCAGCGCGAAGTGGTGCTCGCCGTCACTATTGACGAAAGGCCCGGCAGCTTCCGCCACTTTTCGACGGCTCTAGGCAAACGCAATATCACCGAGTTCAACTACCGCTACGACGACGCCGTCAGTGCCAAGATCTTCGTCGGCGTCGAGATCAGCGACCCGGAGCGGGGACGTCGTGAACTGCTCACAGAACTCGACAGCAAACACTTCGAGGTCGTCGACATGTCCGATAACGAGGCAGCCAAACTGCATATTCGCCACATGGTCGGTGGTCGAACTCAAGCGCTGGCGAATGAGCGCGTGTTTCGCTTCGAGTTCCCCGAACGCCCTGGCGCCTTGATGAAGTTTCTGGACCTGCTCGGAGGGCGCTGGAACATCTCCATGTTCCACTATCGTAACCACGGGGCTGACTATGGCCGCGTCCTGATCGGTATGCAGGTGCCCGAAAGCGAGATGAAGCCTTTCACGGAGTGCCTGAAGACAATCGGTTACCGCTACTGGGATGAGACAAACAACGTGGCCTACCAGACTTTTCTGGCGCCGGCCTAAAGTCTGGTGTCAGTGATGTGTCAGAACAGTTTGTTGTTCCTGTCATAGGTCATCGGCACTCGGGAAGACGCCGAGTACATGCCGATCACAATCATCGTCAAGGAAGTGCGCAGTCTGGAGATCATTGTTCGGCCAGGGGTCTGCGACTCCACGACACAGGCCCTGAGAGCGGCCTTCTGTTGTTCGTCAAGATTGAAGCCTTTGCACATTTGCCTTACTCCTCGTCCTGCATGCTAGAATCTGCGCCCGTTCTATTTGTCCTGAACCCCTTTCTAACAGAGATCGCAGCATGAGTAAATTTGAGAATGTCACCGTCGTGAAAGCGGCGAATGTTTACTTTGATGGAAAAGTCACCAGCCGCACTGTCGAATTTGCCAGCGGCGAAAAGAAGACCCTGGGAGTCATGCTGCCAGGCGAGTACAAATTCTCGACTGCCAAGAAAGAGATCATGGAAATCATGTCCGGCACTGTCGAAGTGCAACTGCCCGGCTCACTGGCCTGGCAAACCGTGACCGGTGGCGAGAGCTTTGAAGTAGATGCCAATACTGCCTTCGGCATCAAAGTGTTGACCGTGACAGACTACTGCTGTTCTTACCTGGACTGATACACCTTGTGGGAGCGGGCCTGCCCGCGATTGAAATTCATTCAAGCTCAGGCTCAGGCTCAGGCTCAATCGCGAGCGGGCTCGCTCCCACAATTGTTCCCAGGCGCTGACCCATACGTACCGGGTCGCCCGCTCCCAGACCTTCCTCCAGCTTTGCTACGCCCGGCCCGAAGACGGCGATCACCGTCGACCCCAGTTTGAACCGCCCCATCTCGGCACCCTTGGCAATCTGAATTGGCGGCAGGTGATCCATATAACTCACCTCCGAACAATCTGTGCGTCCCGGGCACACCTGCCCCGCCCACACCGTGTCCACGCTCGCCACAATCATCGCGCCCACCAGCACCAGCGCCATGGGGCCTGTGTCGGTGTCGAACAGGCACACGACTCGCTCGTTGCGCGCGAACAGATCGGGCACGTGTTCGCTCGTCAGTTGATTCACGGAGAACAGCTTGCCCGGCACATGAATCATTTTCGTCAGTGTGCCGCTTAGCGGCATGTGCACCCGATGATAATCGCGCGGTGACAGGTACACGGTGGCAAATACGCCGTCCTGAAAAGGTTCCGCTCGCTGCGCATCGCCGCCCAGCAGATCTACCAGACTGAAGTAGCGGCCCTTGGCCTGCAGCAAGGTGCCCTGCTCGATAGCACCCAATTGGCTGATGGCGCCGTCTGCCGGGCACACAATTGCTTCTTCGGCTGCATCAATGACACGCGCTCCCTCTTTCAGGTCGCGCGTAAAAAAGTCGTTGAAACAGGCGTATTGCAGCGCATCCGAGCAGCACGCCTCCTCCATGTCCACGCGGTAACGCTCCACGAACCAGCCGATAAAAGTATTTTTAACAAACTTCCACTGGCAATCGGCCAGCCAGCCGATAACTCTGGAAAGGGCGTGTTGTGGCACGAGGTGCTGGAAAACGATAAAGAGTCTGTCGCTCATGGCTAGGTGCTGTCTGTCTCACTCTGGAAAGGGCTGACAGCTTAATCAACGCGCACGAGTGACACAAGTTAAGGGACAGAAACGGGTAAAATCTCATGTTTCGGCTAATGCTTTGGCCGTTGCGACCGATTTAAGGGGAGAGTTGTCTGATCAGTTCAGAGCCAGGCCAGAGGGAAGTAAGCAATGTCGTTCTTTGTTGGATTCGCGGTTGTGCTACTCAGCGTGGCAGGAGGCTACATATGGCATGGTGGTGTGCTCGGCGTGCTTTGGCAACCTTCCGAAATTCTCATCATCCTCGGAGCTGCGTTCGGCGCCTTTCTGATTGCCAACAGCATGCATCTGGTCAAGGAGTGCGGCAAGCAGTTGCCGCGCGCCATCTTTGGTTCCAACAAAGATTCGTCGATGTATCTCGATCTGCTCGGTCTGCTCTATGACATTTTCAACAAGGCGCGTCGTGAAGGCATGATGGCCGTGGAGGCCGACATTGAATCGCCTGCGGACAGTGGCATTTTCACGCGCTATCCCACGCTGCTCAAGGACACGCGCATCATCGAGTTCATTGCCGACAACCTGCGCATCCTCACCACCAGCAACCTTGCGCCCCATGAGATTGAGGCAATGATGGAATCCGAAATCGAGACGCAGATGCACGAGCTGATCGAACCCTCGCACGCCATACACCGGATTGCCGACGGACTCCCGGGCTTCGGCATCGTGGCGGCAGTACTCGGTATCGTGATCACGATGCAGAGGCTCGGTGGACCGCCCGAGGCACTGGGTCAGAGCGTGGCGGCTGCACTGGTCGGAACCTTTCTGGGTATCTTCATGGCCTATGGCTTCATCGGTCCGATGAGCTCGCGTCTAGCCGCGGTGGCCGAAGAAGAAATCAAGATGTTCGAATGCGTGAAGGCCGCTATCGTCGCGACATCCAACGGCCTGCCGCCGCAAATGGCGGTAGAGTTTGCCCGCAAGACACTGTTCTCCGCTGATCGCCCCTCTTTCTCCGAATTGGAGAACCATGTGCGCAGCCGCTGACAGCCTGAAACGAGCTCAATGATAAACACCGGGTAGAGATCGATCTTGGAAAAGACAGAACAGACAATTGTCATCAAGCGTGTAAAGAAAGTGGCAGCTGGTGCCCACGGCGGCTCGTGGAAGATCGCTTTCGCGGACTTTGCACTGGCGTTGATGTCCTTCTTTCTCGTGCTTTGGCTCATCGAATCCACCACCAATCTGGAAAAGATGGCGATCGCTGGCTATTTCTCCGACCCTACCAATCTCGGCGCGGTAGGCGATGGCGGCACGCCGTATGTGCTCGACCTGGAGGGGCGCCCGCTGAATGTCACCAACCAGGGCATGAATCTTTCGCTGGTGCGGCAGGACGAGAACCAGCTGGTGGAGTCCCCTCCAGAGATCGAAAACCCGGAGTTTGTCGAGCTTGCTCGCCTGCGTCAGATCGAGACGCTCGAAAACCTGCGTGGCCAGGTGGAGGCGGAGATCAACCTGAATCAGCAGTTCGAATGGTTCAAGGACAGCGTGACTTTCGAAATAACTGAGGAAGGGCTGATGGTGCAGATCATCGACCGCGAGAACCGCCCGCTCTTCGACAGTAGCGATGCCCGGTTGCGCCCCTACGCTATGGAGATTCTGTGGTCCATAGGGAGAATTTTCGGGGCGGTGCCCAACAAGATCAGCGTCTTCGGGCACACGGACAGCGCGCCTTTCGGCACCAGTGACACTTACAGCAATTGGGAGCTTTCCAGTGATCGCGCCAATTCGGCGCGCCGGGCACTGGTCGATGGTGGCGTCAGGCCCGAGCAACTGGCACAGATCATCGGCATGGCAGATTCGGTGCCGATGGACGCCGCCGATTCCTTGAGCCCTGCCAACAGGCGCATCGTCATCATGGTGCTGAACGAAGTAGCAGAGAGCATGCTGGACGCGCAATCCGAGGCAGGGCTCTCTGCGGGTACGCCTCCGCCGGATTTGCTCCCGAATCCGGAGCCGCTGGAGATATTCTGAGCCGCCACCGACGACGCGCCAGCCTCAGGGCGTGAGTGTGCTCAGAAGGGAGAAGTAGCTCGACAGCCGTTGCGGGCTGATGTGCCCCTCCTCCACCGCCTTCAACAGCGCACAGCCCGGCTCTTGTTGATGACTGCAATCGCGGAAACGACAAGCCCCACGATAAGGCTGAAACTCCGCAAAGCCATCGAACACCATCTGCGGATCCATGTGCCAGAGGCCGAATTCACGAATCCCCGGCGAGTCGATCAGGTCGCCACTGCCCGGCAGATGGTAGAGGCGCGCGGCTGTCGTCGTATGAGTGCCCTTCTCCCTGCCCACCGACATGTCGCCCACCAGCGCGCCATCGTCCTGCGTATCGTCCCCGCGCAAGGCGTTGACCAGTGAGGACTTGCCAACTCCCGACTGCCCGACAAATACGACAGTGTGCTCGGCCAGAAACTGCTTCAACTCTTCAATCCCGGCTCCCTGCCTGCACGACACGCGCAGCACCCGATAGCCTACTTGAGCATAGATGGCCAGCATGCTCTCGATGTCAGCATCACGGGATACCATGTAGGAATCCACCTTGTTGAGGACGATGAGTGGGCGCAGCCCCAGATGTTCGGCCATTACCAGGTAACGATCGATGAGGTTGGCGAAAGGCTCTGGCAGTGGCGCGATGACAATGGCGACGGCGCTGACGTTGGCGGCCACGGGCCTCAGGACAGATTGCTGATTGGGCCGAGACATCAACGAGATGCGGTCCTGCAATGCCACCACCACACCCGAGCTGTCGCTGTCTGCCTGCCAGATCACTCGGTCACCGGTAGCGAGCGACGGCAGGTTGGTGCGCTGGAAGCAGCGGAACACTTGACCAACGCTCTCGGGTGCCAGGCTCTCGATTTCCAGTTGCTGACCGTAGTGGCAGATCACCAGCCCCGGAATCTCCGGGCCGAGGTCTTCAGGGCTGGCTTCAGGCCGGGCAGGCTTCGCGCTGCGCAGACGTGTCTGACGGTCTTCCTGATTGCGATTGATGCGGCCGCGCTGCTGCTGACTGAGTCGTCGTTTGGTCATGGGTGTCGGGTGCGAACTTCCGTTGGTTTCTTGTCTGAGGATCGGCAGTCTACAGGAAGTGCGCCGCGCCCGCAGGAGCCTCTGTTACAATCGCGCCAACCGCCTCGGCTCCGACTTTCGCAAAGACAGGACTCCTGCATGACCACTATCGACAAGAAACAAACTCTGATCTGGATTGACCTGGAGATGACTGGGCTGGTGCCCGAGACTGACCGCATCATCGAGATCGCCACACTGATCACCGACGCCGACCTGAATGTGCTGGCCGAAGGCCCGGTGCTGGCAGTCAGGCAGTCCGATGCTGCACTGGCGGCCATGGATGACTGGAATCAGAAGACCCACGGCGAATCCGGGCTGATCAGGCGCGTCAAAGAGAGCAGCACCGGTGACGCCGAGGCAGAGGCACTCACGCTGGCGTTTCTGCAGCAATATTCCCAGAAGGGCGCGTCACCGATCTGTGGCAACAGCATCTGTCAGGACCGCCGCTTCCTCGCTCGCTACATGCCCACGCTGGAGGCTTTCTTCCACTACCGCAATCTGGATGTCAGCACCGTGAAAGAGCTCGCCCGCCGCTGGAAGCCCGAAGTGCTCGCGTCGCTGACCAAGCGCGGCTCGCATCAGGCCCTGGCTGATATCCACGACTCGATCGCCGAACTGCGCCACTATCGACAGCACTTCTTCCGCTGAGTGCCTGTTCGCGACACTACGCCAATGTGGGAGCGGGCCTTGCCCGCGATCAGAAATCCGCCTCTGTGGGAGCGGGCCTTGCCCGCGATCAGTTCTGAGCGAGATCAATCGCGGGCAGGCCCGCTCCCACATGGCGTGCCAGCGCCCACTGCACATGCTCGCGCACCAGCGCTGATGGATGTTCCGCACGCGCCGTCAGCGTCGCGACAATCGCAGGTGTCGACGGTGCATTGCCCAGCGCTACCGCCAGGTTGCGCAGCCAGCACTCATAACCGATGCGGCGAATCGGCGAGCCCTCGGTAAAGCGCAGAAACTCCTCTTCCGTCCACTCGAACAACCGCGTCAGCTCCGCATCGTCCAGTCCGTGTCGAGGCGCAAAATCCGCTTCCTTGCTCACATGCGTAAACTTGTTCCACGGACAGATCAGCTGACAGTCATCGCAGCCGAACACGCGGTTGCCCATCAGCGGGCGCAGCTCCTCCGGAATTGCCGAGCGCAGCTCGATGGTCAGGTAGGAGATGCAGCGCGTGGCATCCAGGACATTCGGTGCGACGAAGGCATT
>CAIRBI010000073.1 GCA_903876785.1 uncultured Gammaproteobacteria bacterium | reverse complement strand
GTCTCACGATGAAGGTCCTTTTTTTTTGCTTGACACCCGTGATTTAGTCCAGGCAAGGCTGCGCCAGAAAATGTCCAGTACGTATAGTAGAACGCCTACGCATTTCCTATCTCAGTACATTTCCCATACATGGTTTTGGTTTTTGCCTGTCTCCTTTTTTTATTGTAATAATTGGGGCAGGATGCAAGCTGCGCTGTGCGGGCCCGCCAGCTGGAGCGAAGCCGAACTGGCTGTAGCTCGCGAAGTCGCGCTCAAAAGCATCGCTGAGTCTCTCAAGACAATGAAGCTGTTTGACATAAGGAAGCACGCGCAGACGGCGGGACGGGCTGTAGTCTGGACGGTTGATGATGTCGACGTCACTGGGTTTCGAAACAACCTCGAGCTTGTGATGTACTATTCCAAAGAGACGCATGCGTCCATGAACCAGGACACATACCGAAATATGCCTTTTCGTGCAACGATCTCTGAGCTGAAGAAGACAGGGCGGCGCCGCTTCCTGGAAATGTGAGCATGCACGTGTTTGTATCGCGCGGACACACATTAACTTCTGCTTTACTAGTGGACCGGGGCCCGAGGCGTGCCTGACCCGATTTATCCACGAGTCGCCGAACATTTACACGAATGTGGATTCCCTTTCCGTGGAAGCGAACCACGAGTCTGCCCTCCGGGCGACGCAGTACTTAAATTCAACGGTTGCCGGTGGCAACAGCGCAATCGTTATCGAGGGGTTATCCTCCGATGCAGCCGTGGTGGCCCAGATTCTTAAGCACTATGCTCAAGCGCCTCCCGAAGTCATTATTTCTGAGCTCGTGGGCTTCTTAGCGTCGAGCGAGGGCCTGGTCAGTATACTAGCGGACGTTCAACAGTGTATCGTAAACAAATTGGCGACCGGCAGCGCCCCGATCTTTATCCCGTCGAAGTACGCGACGGTAAGCACGCACTGAATCTAATGTTGGCCGTGGTCCCGCCCGCGGCCGTGCGCATATACCTGTTTTGTTCTGAGCTAAACTACATTCAATGCTGATAGTTCTTTTGTCCGACTTATCTATCCGATGCGAATGTCTGTTCCAACGGCCAGACCGATTTCTACGCGGCACCGAAGTTTTGCCTCAATGCGCGTTTGGATTTTCTCGCTCGGTCCCCTTTCCAATTTGACTCCGGGTGTTTGGAGTTTTATGACAGCAATGAGAGCATGTGCGGACAAACGCCCCAGTCTCGCACGTCCTGTTTCCACAACGTGACGAACCTGCCTATCTTTGTGAACAGTCTTTCGTTTTGGGTATGGTGTGGGTTTTTCAACGCTCCAGAAAGTACAGCCGGGCAGCCCGCGCACAGCCACCAGACACGCGAGGCTTCAGGTGCCACTCGAACACGGTTCCCGTATGGTGTGACGTGTATTGGCGGCCCTACTACTTTCGATTTCTGCAGCAGGACTGATGAAAAGGGCGTGAACGCCACAAATTGGAGAAACTTATCTCTATGGTTTCCGTATACGTGTATATTGCCTGCAGATGCGCTTCTCGTCGATACGTCGGTTAATGCCACCCAGTTCCGTCCCCACTACACTTTCCATCTTCGGTTACAGACTAGACCGGGAATCCAGATGGTCTGTGAGATTTCCGTGTCGCATGATGAGCTCTACCCGACATTTACAACGGGCGGAAGTCTAACAAACGCCGATCGAAAGATGCGAATAATTCCGAGCCGATCTCTTG
>CAIRBI010000072.1 GCA_903876785.1 uncultured Gammaproteobacteria bacterium | reverse complement strand
CGATGGCGAATCCTTGCAGCATACGGTAGCGGCCACTGCTCGTCAGTTTGCCCGCGCCATCGTCATGCCCAACCTGAAGCCGCCGGTGATTGACACGGTCGGCGCACTGGCTTACCGCCAGCGGATTCTTGCGGCAGTTCCGGCAGACATGCAGTTTGAACCCTTGATGACGCTCTATCTCACCGACGCAATGACCCCGCAGGAGATAATCACGGCCAAGGCCAGTGGTCATGTCATGGGGGTGAAATATTATCCGGCTGGAGCCACCACCAACTCCGAAAATGGCGTCACGGGAATCGAGAAGGTCTTTCCCGTGCTGGAGGCCATGGCAGGGATCGGCATGCCGTTGCTGATCCATGGTGAGGTCACCGACGCGAGCGTGGATATTTTCGATCGCGAGAAAGTCTTTATCGACACCGTGCTGGCACCCTTGACCGCACGCTACCCAACGCTGAAGGTCGTGCTGGAACACATCACCACGAGCCACGCCGTCGACTTCGTGAAGACTGCTGGCGCCAATATTGCGGCCACGCTCACGGCGCATCACCTCCTCTATAACCGCAGCCACATGCTGGCCGGTGGTATCCGTCCGCATCTGTACTGCCTGCCCATTCTCAAGCGCAACACGCATCAACAGGCACTGATTGCGGCAGCCACCAGCGGCAGCCCGCGCTTCTTTCTGGGCACGGACTCAGCCCCGCATGCGCCCCACCTCAAGGAGCACCCTTGCGGCTGCGCCGGATGCTTCACCGCCCATGCGGCACTGGAGCTCTACGCGGAAGTGTTTGAGGAGGCAGGGGCACTCGACCAACTGGAAGGTTTTGCCAGCTGCCACGGTCCCGATTTTTATGGTTTACCACGCAACAGCCGCCGCATCGTCCTGGAACGCTCCAGCTGGTCGGCACCGGCGGACTATGCCTTTGGCAGCGAGCGTGTCATCCCCTTGCGTGCAGGCGAGACAATTCAATGGCAGGTAGCGGGGTTCAGCGCATGAGTTATGAAGACGAAGAACAAATGTTGGAAACGCCAATGTCAACGCGCTTTCGTGGCTATCTGCCCGTGGTCGTGGACATTGAATGTGGCGGGTTCAACGCCAAGACGGATGCCATTCTGGAAATTGGTGCCGTCATTCTTGGCTTCAACGAGAAGGGACACCTGGGTGTTGAGCAGACTTTTTTTCAGCGCATCATTCCGTTCGCCGGATCTAATATTGAAGACGCCGCTCTGAAATTCACCGGCATCGATCCCTATCATCCCTTGCGCATTGCGCGCGCAGAGAAAGACGTCTTCGAAGATATGTTCAGGATTATCCGTTCTGCGCTGAAGACTAATCAGTGCAAGCGCGCGATTCTCGTTGCTCACAATGCCCACTTCGATCACGGCTTCATCAATGCGGCGACGGACCGGCATGCGCTGAAACGCAATCCATTCCATCCGTTCTCCAGTTTCGATACGGCCACGCTCAGCGGCCTGGCGTATGGTCAGACGGTGCTCGCCCGTGCCTGCGAGGCGGCAGGGATCGAATTCAGCAACAGCGAGGCGCACTCGGCAAAGTACGATGCAGAGAAAACCGCGCAGCTGTTCTGCGGGATTGTGAACAAGTGGAAAGCGATGGGGGGATGGCCGGGGAATTGAAACTGACTGTGGGAGCGTACCCAAAGGGCATAAAGGCCCGCCCGCGATTGAATTTTCAACCGCAGCATCGAATTCCTATCGCCAGCAGGCTGGCTCCCACAACAGGCAGGCTCCCACAAAATGTAAGAGCCTGCTTCGCAAGCAACCGTAATTCTCTCTTGTTAGTGCGCGGCAGCCTGCTGCCCGGCACCATCCACAATCTTCTGCAACTCACCACTCTCGAACAGATCGGTCACGATATCGCAGCCTCCGATCAACTCACCATCGACATACAATTGCGGAAAAGTCGGCCAGTTCGCGATCAAAGGCAACGTGGCACGAATTTCCGGGTTGGCCAGAATGTCGACATACGCAAAACGCTTGCCGCAAGACGTCAGGCAACGGACCGTCTGGGCGGAAAAACCACATTGTGGCTGATCTGGGCTGCCCTTCATGTACAACAAAATAGTGTTGGAACTGATCTGATCTTTAATAGTGTCTTCGATACTCATAATTTTTTCCGGCTCATCTTGGGGGAAATGTCAGCTCTGCCTGCCCGTAAAAACGCGCACTGAACTCGCACAGCGAGTCGGCATTCTACACGAATGCGATGGCAATTCTTACTACACATTCGCGTACAAATTGCCGGTAATTGCCTCTGCTACACAAAGTAATATAAGATACAGGCGCGATCAGGGGTAGCAATTGTTGCTCGTTAGAGTTTTTATCATCGAGGCAATCCGAACCATTCATCTGCGTCCGCGACCATGTTTTCTCCCGCGCGTCCGCAAGTTTTCCGTTCCTCTTTGCGTGTTGACGATCGATAGCCTGAACCCAGCGGTTCAGACTCGGCGTGCTTTCGCAGCTTCTGCAGCATAGGCGACCGTATTACAAACCAACAAGAATTCAAACCAAGAATGCAAACCAAGAGTACAACCCAAGAAACCTAGCCATGGCTACCCGACATTTTTTGACATTGATGGACCTGAGCAAAGAGGAACTGCACGCGATTATCCAGCGCGCCATCGCCCTGAAGCACAGCCCTTCTTTGAGTGCAGATCCGCTGAAGCACAAGACGCTGGCGATGATTTTTGAGAAAGCTTCCACTCGCACCCGTGTGGCGTTCGAAGTTGCCATGAATCAACTTGGCGGCTCCAGCCTGTTCCTTGCCAACAGCGACACCCAGCTCGGTCGCGGCGAACCTATAGAAGACACCGCCAGAGTGCTGTCAAGCATGGTGGACTTCATCACCATCCGCACGTACGACCACGCCAAGCTCGAATTGTTTGCCCGGCACTCGACGGTGCCCGTGATCAACGCCTTGAGCGATGACTTCCACCCCTGTCAGCTGCTTGCCGACATACAGACGTTTTTCGAACACCGTGGCGATATCAAGGGCAAGAGTGTCGCGTGGGTCGGCGATGGTCACAATATGTGCCAGTCCTACATCAATGCCGCCGAACTTTTCGATTTCGAATTGACGATCGCCTGCCCGGAAGGATTCGAACCGGAATCCTGGCTCATGAAGCGCACCAAAGCCCGAGTGCATATCGTCCGCGACCCCAAAGAAGCCGTAAGAAATGCCGATCTGGTGGCCACTGACGTCTGGACCTCCATGGGGCTTGAGAGCGAGAGCGCATTGCGAATCAAGCAGTTTACTGGCTTTCAGGTGAATGCTGAACTGATGGCGCTGGCAAAGCCAGACGCCCTGTTCATGCACTGCCTGCCAGCTCACCGTGGCGAAGAGGTGTCTGCCGAAGTCCTGGACGCACCACACTCAGTGGTCTGGGAAGAGGCGGAGAACCGTCTGCATACCAAGAAAGCTCTGCTGGAATTCCTCAGTCGTTGACCCCTGGGTCTGAAGCACAGTACATGAAGTGCTGTGCATGAGGTGCGGCGCGTGAAGATTGTAATTCGGAACTGACTGCCAACGACCAGGCCCAGACATGAGCAAGCTAGGCAAACTCAGATCGGACAGGAGACTTCACCTCATTCTGCTGCTGCTCGTGTTTTTCGCCACTTTGGCCGCCGTCAGTCTCTCCATCTGGCTCACCTACCGCAATGCCATCGACAATAACCGCGCCTCCATTCTGCTCTCCGAGGCTATCAGCATAGGGCTCATGCTGGCCGCCACACTGTTGAGCAGCGTGCTGATCCTGCGCCAGCGTATGTCGCTGAACGAACAACGCTTCCGCGCCATCACCGAAAACACCACCAACATCACGGTCATCGTCAATCCCGATGGCAGCTACCGCTATACCAGCCCCTCCCTGGATGTGTTGCTGGGGGAGTCGGCGGCGCAGACACGAGGTTTGCTGGATTATATCCACGCCGACGACGTCGCCAGCGTTGCCAGCGCCATTGCCCGGACTGTGGACATGGACCTGCCTGTCTACGTCAGGGCCTTTCGATGCCGGCGTCACGACGGCCAGTGGCCGATCATGGAGGGCGAATTCACCAGTATGCTGACAGTGGCCGGGGTCAATGGCATCGTCGCCAACTTTCGCGATGTGACCGAACAGCGCATCTTCGAACAGTCGATGCGCACCCTCTCAAGTGCCGTGGAACAGAGCCAGAGCGCCGTGCTGATTGCCGACCGCAATGGCGTGATCGAATACGCCAACCCGCGCTACACGCAGATCACCGGCTACAGCAACGACGAGGTTGTCGGTGTGCAGGTCGACAGCCTTTATGCTCCCCATATCACCGACGATGCGAATCGAACCTTGCGCGACTGTGTGAATGCCGGCATCAGTTGGGAGGCACCCCTGGCCAGTACCCGCAAGAACGGGGAACGCTTCTGGCAATCTGTCTCCGCCTCACCAATTCTGGACGAGGCGGGAGAGCTTGGTCACATCGTCTTCGGTATCGAGGACATCAGCGAGCAGCGTGAGACCCACGCACAGATGGAAAAGCTGGCCTTCTATGACCCGTTGACCGGACTGGAGAACCGCCGCCTCTTCAAGGACCGCCTCGATCAGTGTCTCAAGCACGTGCGGCGCAACAAGAATATGATGGCGCTGCTGTTTCTGGATCTCGACCAGTTCAAGCGCATTAATGACACGCTCGGCCACGATGCAGGCGACGAACTGCTGTGCACCGTCGCACGCCGCATAAAAAAATGTGTGCGCGAGGAAGATATCGTCGCGCGCTTGGGCGGTGACGAATTCACTATCCTACTGCCCAATCTGCGCGACGCCCTGTCGGCGGCACATGTGGCCGGAAAAATCCTCGCGGCGCTCAACCAACCAGCCCAACTCACCTCTCAGGAGGTCATCGTCAGCGTCAGCATCGGCATCACGCTGGCTCCCAAGGACAGCATGAATGCCAGCGTTCTCATGCGGAATGCCGATCTGGCGATGTATCGCGCCAAGGATCAGGGCCGCAACAATTTCCAATTCTTTACCGACGACATGAACCTGGAGTCAGTGGCCCGCATGTCGCTGGAGAACGAACTGCGTCAGGCTATAGCGCGGAACAATATTGCCGTCTATTTTCAACCGCAGGTGGATTTACTGCACAGGCGCGTCTGCGGGTTCGAGGCGCTGGCGCGCTGCCAGCCCGCCGAGCTAGACATGATCCCCTCGGATCGCTTCATCCCGGTGGCGGAGGAGACCGGTCTCATCGTCGAACTGGGCGCCATCGTGCTACGCAAGGCTTGTCTGCAGATCAGGAAGCTGCAAGCCGAGGGTTTCCATGATCAGACAGTCGCGGTCAATCTCTCTGCGCGGCAGTTCCGTGATCATAATCTGCTCGGCATGGTCAAAGGCATCCTTGAGGAAACCGGCCTGGATGCCCGCTGGCTGGAACTGGAGATCACCGAGAGCATACTGATGGACAATATTGATCAGGCCATCGTGATCCTGCAGCAACTCAAGGATCTGGGGCTGACCATCACCATAGACGATTTCGGCACCGGCTACTCCTCGCTGAGCTACCTCACCCGCCTGCCGGTCGACAAGCTGAAGGTCGACCGCTCCTTCATCTGCAATCTGCCGGATGACCGCAGTCACATGGCGATTACCACCGCCATCATCGCGATGGCACAGAAGCTCAACATGCAGGTGGTGGCAGAGGGCGTAGAGACCCACCAGCAAGTCGACTTCCTGCGCATGAATCAGTGCAGTGTGCTGCAGGGTTACCTGTTTTGTCGACCGGTCTCCTCGTTCGACCTGAGCGACTCCATCACTCGTTTGCAGGGAGTTTTGACAGACTCGTCGCAGCAGTCTTACGGCACGACTGCGGGCCACAGCGTCACGCACTGAGATTCATTTTTCTATCCACAATTTATCCACACCCTGTGCACATAAAAAGCTCTTGCACTCGCCCGCCGAGCGCACTATATTGTGTGCCTGACACAAAAAAACCCTATATATAGTATTTTGATCGCTTTTCCGGATTCCGGAGGCAGCCTTGCAGGACACACGTTTACCCTTAATTCCCACAGGGATAACGGCAGGCACAGACACACTTTCCAGCATTTAGAAACCCAGCATTTAGAAACCCGGTATTTAGAGTACCCAATAGACCCGGCGATCGAACCACCATAAAAACATCATGGAGAACCTCATGCAGACCGAACCCTATAGTCAAACCAGCACGTCCACTTCGGCGCAATCAGGCACTCAGCTCAAGGCCTCTGCTACTTCCGCCATCGCCCCCGGCCAGATCCGGGTCATCAAGCGCAATGGTGCGGTGGTCGGCTATGATGAATCCAAGATCGTCGTCGCTATCACCAAGGCCTATCTGGCAGTTGAAGGGGGCACTGCGGCGGCCTCCTCGCGTGTGCACGAGACTGTGACCAGACTCGCGCAGCAGATCTCCACGATCTTCTTCCGCCGCATGCCCTCGGGCGGCACTATTCATATCGAAGACATCCAGGATCAGGTCGAACTGGCACTGATGCGTACCGGCGAACACAAGGTCGCCCGCAGCTATGTGATCTACCGTGCCGAGCACGCCCGTCTGCGTGAATCCCAGCGCATCCGCGAGAAAGATCTGAGCCCGGCAATTGCGGTGACCCATCCGGACGGCACCCTGGGCCCCCTCGACACCGTGCGTCTGCGTACCGTTATCGACGAGGCCTGCGAAGGGCTGGAGAATGTCTCTGCCGACGCCATTTACAAGGACACGCTCAAGAACCTTTACCCTGGCGTGCGAATTCAAGACGTGCGCACCTCTGCGGTGATGACTGCGCGCACCATGGTCGAGAAGGATCCCAACTATTCCTACGTCACCGCGCGCCTGCTGCTCGACACCTTGCGTTCCGAGGCACTGAGCTTTCTGGGTCTGGCCGACAGCGCCACACAAGGCGAGATGCACTATCGCTATGCGATGACACTGCGCCCGTACATCGAGAAGGGTGTAGAACTGGGCCTACTCTCTCCGCACATGCTCGAATTCAACCTGGACGTGCTGGGCGAGGCGCTGAAAGCGGATCGCGACAACCAGTTCACCTATCTGGGCCTGCAGACACTGTATGACCGCTATTTCATTCACAGTGGCGAAACCCGTTTCGAGCTGCCCCAGGTGTTCTTCATGCGGGTGGCGATGGGTCTTGCCACCAACGAGGAAAACCGCGAAGAACGCGCGATCGAGTTCTACAACCTGATCTCCAGCTTCGACTACATGACCTCGACGCCACAGCTATTCAACTCCGGCACGCTGCGTCCACAGCTGTCGTCCTGCTTCCTGACTACCGTGCCGGACGACCTGTTCGGCATTTACAGCGCCATCCGCGACAACGCCATGCTCTCCAAGTGGGCGGGCGGGCTGGGCAATGACTGGACGCCAGTGCGCGCACTGGGAGCCCACATCACCGGCACCAATGGCACCTCACAGGGCGTCGTGCCCTTCCTGAAAGTGGTCAACGACACAGCCGTGGCCGTGAACCAGGGTGGCAAGCGTAAAGGCGCGGTGTGCGCCTACCTGGAGACCTGGCACCTCGATATCGAGGAATTCCTGGAGCTGCGCAAGAACACCGGCGACGACCGTCGCCGCACTCATGACATGAACACCGCGAACTGGATTCCCGATCTGTTCATGAAGCGCGTCTTCACGGACGGCGACTGGACGCTGTTCTCCCCGAATAACGTCCCCGAACTGCACGACCTGCATGGTCGCGCGTTCGAAGAGGCCTACTGCGAGTACGAGCGTCTGGCCATCGCCGGCAAGATCGAGGTTTACAAAACCCTCAAGGCGAAAGACCTGTGGCGCAAGATGCTCTCCATGCTGTTCGAAACCGGCCACCCATGGATCACCTTCAAGGACAGCTGCAACGTACGTTCGCCCCAGCAGCACGTCGGCACCATCCATTCGTCCAATCTGTGCACAGAGATCACTCTGAACACCAGCAAGGATGAGGTCGCCGTGTGCAACCTCGGCTCCGTGAACATGGTCAACCATGTCACCGAGAACGGGCTGGATCACGAGAAGCTCAAGAAGACCATCAAGACGGCCGTGCGCATGCTGGACAACGTCATCGACATCAACTACTACTCGGTTGAACAGGCGAAGAATTCCAACCTCAAGCACCGTCCGATCGGCATGGGTATCATGGGCTTCCAGGATGCACTGTATGTGCTGAAGATGCCCTACTCTTCCGCACGTGCCGTGGAATTTGCCGACACCTCCATGGAGGCCATCAGCTACTACGCTATCGAGGCTTCCAGCGAACTGGCCGCCGAACGCGGCGCCTACGAAACCTTCAAGGGCTCGCTGTGGGATCGCGGCATCCTGCCAATCGACTCACTGAAGATGCTGGGTCAGGAGCGTGGCGAGGAATTCCTCGACGTCAACATGAGCCAGACTCTGGACTGGGAACCCCTGCGCGAGCGCATCAAAGCGGTCGGAATGCGCAACTCCAACGTACTGGCGATTGCGCCGACGGCGACGATTGCCAACATCAGCGGAGTGTCACAGTCCATTGAGCCGACCTACCAGAACCTGTATGTCAAATCGAACCTGTCGGGCGAGTTCACCGTAGTGAACCCTTTCCTGGTACGCGATCTGAAGGCTCTGGATCTGTGGGACAGCGTGATGGTCAACGATCTGAAGTACTACGACGGCAGCGTGCGCAACATCGACCGCATCCCGCAGCACCTCAAGGATCTTTATGCCACCGCGTTCGAAGTGGAACCGCGCTGGCTGGTGGACGCGGCAAGCCGTCGTCAGAAGTGGATCGATCAGGCTCAGTCGCTGAACCTCTATGTGGCTGGCGCCAATGGCAAGAAACTGGACGTCACCTACCGCATGGCCTGGCTGCGCGGACTCAAGACGACCTATTACCTGCGAGCACTGGCCGCCACTGCGACGGAGAAATCAACCATCTCCAGCAGCAGCCTGAACGCCGTCTCCAACCAGTCGGTGCCGGACGCCGCGGACGTGCCGAAGGCGTGTTCGATTGATGATCCGGACTGCGAAGCCTGTCAATAACAGGGCCGTTAAAACATTATTCAAAGAGGAAACAGCATGTTGTCATGGGACGAATTTGAGGCGGATGAAAGCACCTTCGCGCTCTCTACAGTAAATAACAGTTCGGCAAAAGGGGCTGCCACACGAGACACTTCTGCCGCCGCAGCCGCGCGCGCCAGAGAAGAACTGGCGGCCGCGCCCGTGCAGGAAAGAGCTGCATCAGTAGCAGCACCGGGCATTGACCGGGCGCCCGCTCCGCTGGCACCAAAAATCGTTGCCCCGGCGCCGGCCAGCCCACAGACAGCCGTCGCCGCAGACCCGGTGCAGAGAGCCATTCAGGCTCTGGAAACGCTCGACGTCAACGTCGGGCTGCAGGAACTGGAAGAATCTGCGCAGCGTGTGAAGGTGGACGACAAGCGCATGATCAACTGCCGCGCCGACCTGAACCAACTGGTGCCCTTCAAGTATGACTGGGCCTGGCAGAAGTACCTGGACGGCTGCTCCAACCACTGGATGCCGCAGGAAGTAAACATGAACGCGGACATCGCGTTGTGGAAAGGCAAGACTGGCCTGACCGATGACGAGCGTCTGATCGTCAAGCGCAGTCTGGGCTTCTTCGCCACCGCCGACTCACTGGTCGCCAACAATCTGGTGCTGGCCGTGTACCGCCTGATCACCAACCCTGAGTGCCGCCAGTACATCCTGCGTCAGGCTTTCGAGGAAGCGATTCACACCCACGCCTACCAGTACTGCATCGAGTCACTGGCCATGGACGAGGGCGAGATCTTCAACATGTATCACGAGGTTCCCTCCGTCGCGAAGAAGGCATCCTGGGGCCTGAAGTACACCAGAGAGCTGAGCGATCCGAACTTCAACACCGGCACCCGTGAAGACGATCAGGCCCTGCTGAAGAACCTGATTGCGTTCTATTGCTGTCTGGAAGGCATCTTCTTCTATTGTGGTTTCACCCAGATTCTCTCCATGGGCCGCCGCAACAAGATGACCGGCACCTCCGAGCAGTTCCAGTACATCCTGCGTGATGAATCGATGCACCTGAACTTCGGTATCGACATGATCAACCAGATCAAGCTGGAGAACCCCAGCCTGTGGACTGACAAGATGAAAGAGGAAGCCACGCAGATGATTCTGCAGGCCACTCAACTGGAGATCGAATACGCCCGCGACACCATGCCGCGTGGTGTGCTCGGCATGAACGCAGTGATGATGGAAGAGTATCTGCAATTCATCGCCAACCGCAGATTGGTGCAGATCGGCCTGCCGGAGCAGTTCAAGGGCGTCAAGAACCCGTTCCCGTGGATGTCCGAGATCATGGACCTGCGCAAGGAGAAGAACTTCTTCGAGACGCGCGTCACCGAGTATCAGACTGGCGGCGCACTGACTTGGGAATAGGCCCGGGAATGGTCCTGGGAACAACATTCCCGCTGCAATCGAGCCCTGCGGTGTCATGACTGAGCAGCCTTCTACCCGCTCCACTCCAGCAACCTCAGCAACCCCTGTCATCGGCAACGAGACAGGGGTTTTGTTATTGGCAGCGGGCTTCAGCAGACGCTTCGGTGACATCAAGCTGCGGGCACGCCTGCGCAATGGCAGCAGTGTGTTCGAGCAGACGCTGACGCGCATCGCCGCCGCCACTCCCCGCATTCTCGTCGTCACCCGCCCCGACCTGCTCGACGTGCCGCTAACGGCCCAGCGAGTCGCACAAGGTCTTGACCAAAGTGTCCGAATCGATGTCGTCCAATGCCCCGACGCCCATCTGGGCATGGGCCACACGCTGGCATTTGGCATGGCGCATCTGCCGGATTGGGAAGGCTGTCTGGTGAGCCTCGGCGACATGCCCTTCATCGCCACAGCCACCTATGCACAGATGCTGGCGGCGTTGCATCACGACACCATCTTGCTGCCTCAATATGCAGGCGAGGTCGGTAATCCGGTGGGCTTCGGCCGCGACTTCTTCCCGGCCTTGCGCGCTGTGCAGGGCGACACCGGTGGACGTGACGTGGTGCGGGCCAATCGTGAGCGCGTGCAGTTGTTGCCGGTGGGTGACGCTGCGATCCTGCAGGACATCGACACGCCAGAGGATCTGGCGCGGCTTGATGTGGTGTGACATGCCGTGAGGGCGACGACGCTTATGAGCGTTGCCGGGATTGCATCGTGGCGCGGGGGCGACCTACAATTCGAATGAACATTTAACGTTGATCGCGAGCAGGCTCGCTCCCACATGTATGCTCATGGAACACCGATGAATTTTTCGCTCAAACTGATTGCCTTCGCACTGCTGTCGCTGCTCACACCACTGGCGACGGCGGACGTGACCACCGCCACGCAGGCGATGGAGAATCCGAACAATCCGTTGTTGCTGATGCGTACCTCACGCGGTGCAATTTTCATGGAGCTGTTTCCAGAGTCGGCACCGCGCAATGTCGCCAACTTCGTCGCGCTGGCTCAGGCGCAGGTGCCACTGTTCGATGTCACAACCGACAGCATGGTCCAACCCAACTACTACGACGGCATGACCTTTCACCGGGTGCTGAAGAATTATCTGATTCAGGCTGGTGCGCCGCGTCAGCCGGGCGCTCCGGTGCCGGAATATCAGCTCGACGACGAGATCAATGCGCGCCAGTTCGGCCTCCATGAGATCAAAGTGCTCGACGCACTGGGCAAGCCGCATGACTGGCTGAATCTCAAGAACAATGAGGATTTCCAGCACGAAGTGTTGGTGCCGCTGTATCGGCAATTGGAGATACGCACCCCGGAGGCGCTGGAGACTCGCCAGTTCGCAGTGCACGATGCGCTGCAGGACATGACACTGATGCAGGCTTATCAGAACCAGGGTTACCGCTACAACGACCGCCTGATCTCGCGCGCGCCATTACGCGGTAGCGTCGCCATGGCCGGTTCCGGCCCTAACACCAACAATGCAGAGTTCTTCATCACCATGATCGACGCGCCCTGGCTGGTCGGCAAGGCCACCATCATCGGCCAGGTGGTGGAAGGCCTGGATATCGTAGATCGGATCAATCAGTCTGCCGCGATGCGCGGTAACAGCACCACGCCAAGCCCCAATACCGGGACCATGATCTTCGATATCCGGCAGGTCAACAGCATTCCCTGACAGGCCACTCATAACAACAATTCAATTCATCCAGCGGGAGTACAGTCCATGTCCAGAAGGTCGAAGAAACTCAAACCCACCAGTGTTCTGCCCATGTGCGCCACCGTCGGGTTCTTCATCGGCATCGGTCTGGGGGCGCTGATGGGAGAGTTCCTGCTGGTGATGCTGATTGGTGTCGTCATTGGGAGTGCGGCGGGGTTTGCGATCGACAGGAGGAATGGGATTACTTATGGGCGGGGGCCTCGAAACCCGCATTGACGCGTGCGCTGGATTGGGGGTAATCGCTGGCATTCCAGCTCCCACAGGGGGCGGCGCTATCGCTGGCAGGCCAGCTCCCACAGGGAGTGAGTTCTAGGGGAGTGGGGGGAAGATTTCGCGGCGGTAGGGTGGCAGCGAATTGAAGATCGCCGCGCCGTAGAACTTGGTGACGATGCGCTCATCGAAAAGGGTGATGCGGCCAGTGTCTTTTTCATTCCGCAACAGCCTGCCCGACGCCTGCACCAGCTTGAACGCCGCTTCCGGCACCGCCAGTGTCATGAAAGGATTCCCCCCCTGCTTCTCGATCCACTGCGACAGCGTCGCCTCGATGGGATCGTTGGGCACGGCAAAGGGAATCTTGGCGATCAACACGTGCTCGCAATACTTGCCCGGTAAGTCCACGCCTTCCGCGAAACTAGCCAGCCCGAAGATGATGCTGGGGTCGCCTTTGTCGATGCGCTGGCGGTGGAATTTCAGCAACTGCGCCTTCTGGTAGTCATCCTGACACAGGATGATCTCCCGCCACTCCTTGTCCAGCCCTTCGAGCACATCCTGCATCTGACGCCTTGAACTGAAGAGCATCAGCGCACCCTCGTTGCGGTCCAGCACTTTGGGCAGCAGACGGATGATCGCCTCCGTGTGCTGGGCGCTGTTGGCGGGGTCACAGTTGAGCTTCGGAACGATGAAGCGCGCCGCATTGGCATAGTCGAACGGACTGGCGATGCGATGATAAGTGGTGTGCGGCGGCAGCCCTGCGCGCATGCGCAGAACGTCGAACTGGCCCAGCGCCGACAGCGTCGCGGAGGTCAGAACCGCCCCGGCACAGGTGCTCCACAGTTTTTCCTGCAGTGTGCGCGCCGCAAGCACCGGACTGCAGGACAATGTGATGTCGGGGCCGCCATGGTCATTCGCTCCTTTGTCACCAAGGCCTCTTTCCGTCAACCCAAGCCAGCGCGCCCATGGGGCCTCACCCGCCACATCCCGCTGGCCGAAGTGGTGCCACAGCTTCTGGGCGGCCACCGCCCGGGCGGTCATGCTGCCGATCAGCGGAAACCAGTATTCGGCGCGCTGGCGGGCATCGACATTGTCGCCCTCCTCCATGCCGCGCTTGAGATCATTGCCGATGTCCTGAAACAGGGTCGCCAGACGGGTGAACTGCGTCTCCAACTCCGCCGCCAGCTCCCGCAATGGCTCCGGCACCTGCCCCAGCGCGAAGGCATGCTGCTGCCCCTGATCGCGCTGGCTGTCCGATTGGCGGTCCGGCACCGCGCTTTGCAGAATCTGTTCGCACAGCGGCCAGATCTCATTGAGGCGGATCTCGGCCAGCGCCATGGAATCATCGATGCCCGGCAGCTCACGCTGCAGCGTCTTGT
>CAIRBI010000071.1 GCA_903876785.1 uncultured Gammaproteobacteria bacterium | reverse complement strand
GCCATGACTCTCGATGCAGGCCTGGATTCCCTGCAGGGTGCTGCCGACTATCCCTTGCAATACGGTTACGCCAGCGTCGGTCTCGTGCAGCAGATCGGGGAAGGTGTTGATTCTCATTTGGCAGGCAAGCGGGTGTTTTCGTTTCAGCCTCATGCGAGCCATTTCCTCGCGACGCCCGCCAGCGTCATCGTGTTGCCCGACGACATCGAGCCGGAAGCAGCCGTGTTTCTGGCCAACATGGAAACGGCCGTGAATCTGGTGCAGGACGGCGCTCCGGCAATTGGAGAACGAATCGCTGTGCTGGGGCAGGGCGTGGTGGGTTTGTTGCTGACGAGCCTGTTGTCGCGCTTTCCGCTGGCCGATCTGACGGCGGTGGATGGTGTTGCTGCGCGACGTGCACAGGCCTTGCTTGCGGGTGCGCGGCAGGCCTTTGCGCCGGAAGCGATCGCTGCCTCGCTGCAGCATCAATCGTCCATTTGCAGTGGTGCTGATCTGATCTATGAAGTCAGCGGCGTGCCCGAGGCGCTCAATCTTGCAGTCAGCCTGAGTGGCTACAGCAGCCGCATCGTCATTGGCAGCTGGTATGGCAACAAGAGCACCGTGGTGCCGCTCGGTGGCGCGGCGCATCGGAACAGATTGCACATCAGCACCAGTCAGGTCAGCACCATCGCGCCGCAATTGAGCGGACGCTGGGACAAGGCGCGACGCTTCGAGCTGGCCTGGGAGATGATCCGGCAGACCCGGCCACAGCAGTTGATTACTCATCGCGCACCGCTGCAGGAAGCGGACGCGCTCTACAAACTGTTGCACGAGGCGCCTGGCGACGTGCTGCAGGCGATCTTTCGCTTTTGATAAAGCAGGAAAAAAGGAAAACACCATGTACACAGTAGCCGTTACCAAAGACTTCATCGCCAGCCACTTTCTCATCGGTGGCGATTGGGGCAGTGAGAATTTTCCGCATGCGCATCACTACGTCGCCGAGGTCAGCATCGAAGCGGCACAACTGGATCGTCATGGCTATCTAGTGGACATCGTGGAGATCGAAGGTGCACTGAACAGCATCGTTGCGTACTTCCGCGATTGCGTGCTCAACGAGAAGGAAGAGTTTGCGGGGTTGAACCCCAGCATCGAGCACTTCAGCCGCATCATCTGTGAAAAACTGCTGGCGCTGATCCATCCGCCCGGCACTGGCACCCTCACTGTCAAGCTATGGGAAAACGCCAGCTGCTGGGCGGCCTTCCGTCAGACCTTCTGAACGGCCCGCAGACACAGCAGCCCCGCCAGCAGCACCAGGGCGTCACGCAAGCGCATCAGCGCGATGACGCCAACGGCGGCGCTGGCTGGCAAGCCGAGACTCTGAAAGGACCATAGCACCGAGGCCTCCAGCGTGCCGATGCCGCCGGGCAGCGGCAGCAGCAAGGCCAGCCGCATGGCGACCATGATCAGCACGAACCCAGCCACATCGACCTCGATATCCAGAATCGCCAGCACCAGCGCCATTTCCGCGAAGATGACAATCCAGCCGAGCACCGACAGAGCCAGCGCCCACAACAGGCCGGGCTTGCGGGTGTTGAAGACATTCTGCAGGTCGCTGCCGAGCGCCTGCCAGTGATCGTCGAGCTGACGCAGGCGTGGGCTCTGCAGCCAGCGCTGACTCAGGCGCTCCATGCGGCCGGAAACCCAGCGCGGCTTTCGTAGCGCCAGCCATCCCAGCACGGTGAGAACCGCCATCATGCCGAACAGAGCCGCCATGATCTGAGGCAGGTCGGCACCCGTCTGTACTGGCGAGAGCAACAGCAGCGCCACGCCCAGCAACAGCACGGAGAAATTGATCCAGAGTTCAAAAAAGCGATCCATGCCCAGCGCCAGCACGGCGCTGTGAATCGCGATGCCGCAGCGTTTATAGAGCCAGTAAATCTGCAGCGGTTCGCCACCGAACTGCGGCCCCGGTGTGATGAAACTCACCGTCTGTCCGGCCTGACGAATCAGCAGCAGTGGCAGGAATTTCACCGGCAGTCCGAGCAGACGCGTCAGTACATGCCAGCGTTCCGTCCCCAGTAAAATGATCAGCACATTCACGCCGCCCCACGCCAGCCATTGCGGCCAGGTCAGCGCCTGCATGGTCTGGCCGATGGCCTCCAGCGGCAGCTGCTTCAGCGTCCATCCCACCAGCGCGAGCGCCAGCAGCCACAGCAGCAGCATGATCCACTGATAGCGGGGCATCAGGCACCATCCTGACGATTGACCCAGTGGTCATCGCCCTGCCAGAGACTGTAGCGGCCACAGCCCAGCAGCAGAATGCCGATGGCGCTGAAGAGGGCGACGGCGCTGAGCGGGTCGAGAGCTGCGCTGGCTGGCTGCCAGGCCAGCAGCATCAGCACGATGAGCGCGCCTGCACGCCCCGCAATTCCCAGCAGTATCAGCAGGGCGGCACCGCACGACAGCGCGATGATGATTGACTGCGCGGCGGTGGCAGTTGTCTCTTGAGCTGTGGTGGTCAGAAGCACTGCCAGCGCGAGCAATAAAGCCACGCGCAGTGCCGGCTGAAAAACGCCAACGCTGAAGGCCGCGAGTCGACGGAAGAAATCGGCGGTGCCGGGTTGTTCCGGACGGATGCGTCCCGAGACAACCAGCCAGTCGACAGTGAAGCCGAGCAGCAGCGGCACCATGAACCCGAAGCCTGCGGGCACCGTTACCTGCGCCAGCAAGGGCGGCCACAGCACCACGGCGACGTAGCCCATCTGAAACCCTGCCAGTGTGCGCCGCAGCTGGCTCGGTGCCAGCGGATAGACAGGCAGCTCTCGCTTGCGTCTGCTGTGAATTCCCCACTGGAACAAGTAATACGCGACGCTCACCAGCAGATAGCTCCAGTGCACCTTGCCATAGCTCACCGCGAGCAATGGGGCTACCAGCAAGCCCAGTGCGTCAAACACGGTGTCGAGTTCGCTGCCCAGCAGACTGGTGCTGTTGGTGCGCCGTGCCACGAACCCATCGACGCGATCCAGGATGGCCGCCACGCTGTAGAGCAGCGCTGGCAGCCAGCCGATGATGCCTGCAAAGGCCGGGAAGAGCAGGAAGCCGCCGGTTGCCGCGATCAGGCCGCCGCGCAGCAGTGTGAGGCGATTGGCCAGGCCCAGCGTCGGATAGGGAGCTGCGGTGGAGGAGGCGCGGTTCAGGTGGCGTCGCTGCCAGGTTTGTTGCCAGACCAGCGCCCACAGCGCAGTGCTCTGCAGAAGCCACTGCATGGCAGTTGTTCCGTCCAGCTGCATCGAGAGCGCAGCGCTCATGCCGAGAAGCACGGCCAGCCCCAGCAGCCCGCTGATGTGTAATTCATGCGTCATTGTGGATTCTGGCTGTCAGCGCGCAGCTGAGAGAAAGAGAGAGTTTGAGAGAGGGTCAGAGTCATAGCGGCTGCCGTTGTCAGTTCGCGGCATGTTCCCGCAATTTGGCAGCAACTACAACTCATGCACATGGTGGTGGCTGCGAATCAGAGATTGAGGACGTCGTCGTGAGTGCCGCCAGCAATAGTCAGCACTTCGTCGATCAGCGGCTGGGGGACATTGAGTTCCTGCAGCGTGCCAGCCAGGTGGCCGGCCACAGCATTGAAGTGTTCTTCCTTCAGGTGCATGTGTTTGTGGGCTGCGCGCATGGCTTTGCCGCTGTAGTGGTTCGGGCCGCCGAACGCCATGGTGAGGAAGGCTTTCTGTTTGTCGATCTGTCTGCCCATGTCGACAGAAGCGAAAAAGTGGCTGATCAGATCGTCATTCAGAACTCGTCGGTAAAAAATATCCACGGCGGCATCTACAGCTGCCGCGCCACCTATTCTTTCGAAAACACTGTCCATATCAACTCCTCGAATGGCCGCCCGAAGGTGTGTGATGGGTCAGGTGTTGGCCTTGACGTCGCAGCACTCGACAATTTTCGAGCTTTCGAGCTGCGATGACGACATCGCGGATCAGGTTCCAGACTGCGTCGGCAGCTCTTCAGCGACGAATCAATCGTCCAGGAAGCTGCGCAGGTGATCCGAACGGGTCGGGTGGCGCAACTTGCGCAGCGCCTTGGCTTCGATCTGACGGATGCGCTCACGGGTCACGTCGAACTGCTTGCCGACTTCTTCCAGTGTGTGGTCCGTATTCATGTCGATGCCGAAACGCATTCTCAGTACTTTCGCTTCGCGGGCGGTCAGGCTGGCGAGCACTTCCTTGGTGGCTTCGCGCAGGCCTTCGTCGATAGACGAATCCACTGGAGAATCCACCGTGGAGTCCTCGATGAAATCCCCCAGATGCGAGTCTTCATCGTCGCCGATCGGCGTCTCCATGGAGATTGGCTCTTTGGCTATCTT
>CAIRBI010000070.1 GCA_903876785.1 uncultured Gammaproteobacteria bacterium | reverse complement strand
GGAACTGCCGCAAGAATCCGCTGGCGGTAAGCCAGTGCGCCGACCGTGTCAATCACCGGCGGCTTCAGGTTGGGCATGACGATGGCGCGGGCAAACTGACGAGCAGTGGCCGCTACCGTATGCTGCAAGGATTCGCCATCGCGCAGATGGACGTGCCAGTCGTCGGGCTGTATCAGGGTGATCTTCTTCATGCAGGATTGATTGCCTTGTGCTGCGGGATTCCGTGGAGGAATCGGATAAAGTTTTCAGGTGCGCTGCCGATGTTTGTCTACTGAGGCATTGTCACTCGCGTGCCTGGGCTTTTCAGATGCAGGTTAATGCTTGAACCAGATACGGCGTATGAAAAACAGGCTGAAGTTTACCTTATCTTTCCTGAGTTTGCTCCCTGTGCCTTGGGCTTGTGCCGAGGGGCCGGTGTATGCGGCGGGTTTTGGTTCGGCGCAATGGCTGGTGGAGGGGTCCGTGTTCGAGTGCAGCATCACCCAGAAAATCCCCAATTATGGCGAAGCGGTGTTCTATCGTCAGGCTGGTGAGGCTGTCATCTTTTATTTGCAAGCCATCGAGAGTGAAATGGCGGCCGGTCAAGCCTTGCTCAGCTCCGTGCCGCCGTCCTGGCGACAAGGCTTGCCGCAGCAGGATATTGCCTACGTGGAAGTATCGCGCAGCCGCCGCCCCGTGAGTCTGGACGCCACTCATACCCGCGTGGTGATGGCCGAACTGTTCAAGGGCATGATGCCAACGGTGACGCGCAAGGCCTGGTACAGCGACGACAGATCGATTCGCGTGGCAGTCTCACCAGTGAATTTTCAGGGTGCGTACGAGAACTATCAGGACTGCGTGCTCGATCTGCTGCCTGCCAATTTTGGGCAACTGGAGCGCTCGTCAGTGTTCTGGCGTTCCGGGCAGTTGGCGCTTGATGATGCGGGGCGTCAGTTGCTGGACAACATGATTGCCTACCTGCGCGCCGACCCCAGCGTGTACTCTATTCAGATCAATGGTTTCACAGATACCGCCGGCAGCAGTGGCGACAATCTGGAAAGCTCGCGTTTGCGGGCCTTCGAGGTGCATAACTATCTGGTAAGCCATGGCGTCAATGAGGCGATGCTGGAAACGCGTTACTTTGGCGAGACCGAAGACTATCTGATTGTCCGCAATGAACGCACCGCCGCTGATCGCGACCGCAACCGTCGCGTTACTCTGTTGCTGCGGCGCAACTAGCGTAGCGTCGGCACACGACCAGCCCCGTCTTGAATGCACTGCGTATGAGAATTGCGGCTAACAAAGGGCGCAAGTTTAGTTGATTGTTTTTGGTGCTCCGTGTGCCGATTCTGGTGACGGGCAATGCTGGGCTGGACACGCCCGTGAACCCATCCATGGGGGGCTCGATCGCGCCATCCCTGGCGCTCAACGGTCCAGCCCTGCATTGCCCGCCACCAGAATCTACCTTATGTAGTACGTCGGAAAATCACATGCTTTTTTAGTGCATCGTAGCAGCAGTACCTGCAGATTACCTCACATCCAATATGTGGCACACACACATCGCTGCGAATTAGCAGAGACTTCAGGGAGTGGGTTGCGGATTGGCATGGCGGTGACCGTTGAGCGCCATGGCAGAAAAATGCTCCTGCATTTTCTGCACTCCCGGCATCCATGGCGGTCGGAAAGCGCGATCGAGCCCTACATGGATGTATTCACGGGCGTGTCACGGCCATGCCAATCCGCAACCCGCTCATTCCACTGATCACTCTTCAGTTTTTTCAGAAAAATCGCAGAGATCTTCGATCAAGCAAGACCCGCATTTGGGCTTGCGCGCCACGCAGGTATAGCGGCCGTGAAGGATCAGCCAGTGATGTGCATCCAGCAGATAGTCGCGCGGCACAAACTTCAAAAGATTTTTTTCGACCTCCAGCACATTCTTGCCCGGCGCCAGCCCCGTGCGATTCGACACGCGAAAGATATGCGTATCCACCGCCATTGCAGGTTGCCGGAACGCCGTGTTCAGCACCACGTTCGCCGTCTTGCGACCGACGCCTGGCAACGCCTCCAGCGCCTCGCGTTCGGCAGGCACTTCCGAATGGTGGCGTGCGATCAGCGCGGCACAGGTCTTGATGATGTTCTCGGCCTTGGTGTTGAAAAGACCAATCGTTTTGATATAACGCTTGAGGCCGTCGACGCCCAGCACCAGCATTGTCTGCGGCGTATTCGCAATTTTGTAGAGTTCGCGGGTGGCCTTGTTGACGCTGACGTCAGTGGCCTGTGCGGACAGAATGACTGCAATCAACAATTCGAAGGTGGAATCGAATTCCAGCTCGGTGGTCGGCTCGGGATTTTCCGCCTGCAGGCGGCGGAACATTTCTGCTCGGCTGTTTTTATTCATGGCGCTTTGCTCCGCTTAACCATCGATCGGTGTGCGGCGATAGCAACCTGTCACGACTTCCCCGGCTTCGTAGTAAAGACCTGAGTCGCCGCGATACGCTTCCCATGCCTGCTGCAGCGCTGAGATGTTGTTCAATGTGGCTTCGCGAATGGACTCGTCCAGGTAGTCAAAGGGGCACAAGTGTGTGGGCGTCGTGCCGCCTCGCAAGACGCCGATCTCGACAAGCCCCATCCCTGCGTAATTATGGGCAGAGTAGTCGCTGACCTCCGCCACGACATCGCCCGCCAGCACGCGGTCGCCCTCTTTGACGACCACATTGATGACATGCTCCAGTTCAAAGATCAGGTCACTGCCTTGGCCTTGCAGCATCACGCTGTAGTCGTTGCTGTAAAGCTTGCTTACTCTGACCACTTGGCCATCTATGAGCGCACGTACCTTGGTGCCAAGAGGCAGGATGAAGGTCGGTTGCGGGTTGCCCTTCTCCGGGCCGACGGAATTGGCTGGAATGACATATCCAAAATTGAAGAAAAGTAGGTTGAAGGTCATATTCTCCCGAGTGAACATGAAGTCGCCTGCGCGGTTTGTGGTGATGTCGTATGGCGCCAGATTGACCCCTAAATGCTTGATCTTCACAGCGCTTGAAACTACCGGCTCTTTGGGTTCAGTGCCAGGTGTCGCTCCACCGGAGCCTCCGCTGCCTATGCCGTTCAGGCTGAGCGGGAACTCACCATTCGCGGAGAAGGGCAGTGACAGCGTCGGCAGTTCAGGTACACCCGTGCTGATCTGCGCAGTGCCTGTCATGTTGAACGGGAAACGGGATAAATCCTGAAGTGGAACACTGATGCTGATGTCACCGCCTAGCGTTTGCCCGTTGTTCTGGGAGACCCAGGCCCCTTTAAACGCCAGTTCGGTCGCGCTTACGGAAAACAGGCTGCCGCTGAAACTGCCATTGATTGCAACGGGCACTGTCACTGAGCTGTTGCCAACATACACAACCCTCAATGTGCTTCCTCGCACAGTGTTGAAGGTGCCACTGGTCTTGCCAGTAAATCGCGCTGTGCCGGTATTGTCCAGGAAGGTGTTTGCGCTCCAGTTTCCCTGGAACTTCATGTCCAGTGTCATGGTCTCACTGGCCTGAAGCGCGGGTAGATTGACGGGAACCTGAATGCTTTGCTGACTATTGAGCCTGCCGCTGAAGACGTTGACCGTGGGTAAGCGCGCCAGTGCAAAGATCGCGCTGGGTTCGAGGGCAAGGTTTACGTTCAGGCTGTAGGCACGCTCGCCACTGGAGGAGGGGGCAGTGCCGCTGATGGCAGCCCGCCAAGTCAATCCGCTGACATTGTTGAAACGTATCGGCGTGTCTGGCGTCCGACCGGGCGTGTCTGAATACAGTCCGGTGAACGCCTGTGTTGCTGCGTCGTATTGCGCGGAAAAGGCAATGGCAAGCCCCAGAGCTCCTGTGTTGGCGGCAGTGCCTTCCAGCGAGGCGGTGATGACACCGTTGTTGTTGTTAGCACTGATGGTCGCATGGACCGCACCCGTTGGTGCGACCGCGCTTCCGCTGCTGTTCTGTACACTGCCGGAGAGACTGCCGTGCAGAGCGGCAGTCAGGGGGGCGGCCCACCCATATTGGCTGCTCGCCAGTAGACTCGACAGGACGATGGTTCCGACTAATCGCATAGAGACTCCCAGGGCTTATTTATTCAACAAACACAAACATCACTAGTGATAAAAAGTTCAATTCTCAGTATTACGCAGCGCCTCTTTGCGCGCTTTGGCACGCAGCACAGCAGCCTGAATATTGGCACGAGCCTGCTCCTCACTCATGGGCGGGCTGTCCGATGTTTTAGTGGCGCCTGCGGGCGTGGCATCTTGCCCCGCTTTGCGCCGGGCGACCTGCGCGGCGAGCAG
>CAIRBI010000069.1 GCA_903876785.1 uncultured Gammaproteobacteria bacterium | reverse complement strand
GGAAGGGGCATCATCGGATCGAGTACTGCTCTATTTCCATGGCGGCGGTTTTGTGATTCCGCAAACACCTAATCATCTGCTTTTAGGTGCCTATCTGGCTCGTGAATCACGTTTGCAAACGCTGATGGTGGATTATCGAGTAGCGCCACGCCATCCGTTTCCAGCACCACTTGATGACTGCGTTACAGCGTATCGATGGCTGCTGCAGCAGGGTTATGCTGCCAGGAATATCGTCATCGCTGGCGATTCGGCGGGTGGCAATCTTACATTGACGACATTGATGAAACTGCGCGACAGCGGGGACGCAATGCCTGCTGCCGCCGCCTGTCTCTCACCCACTGGTGATCTCACAGCACGCGAGCCAGCGGCGGATGCTACCCACGACACACTGCTACATCCCAAGGCACGCAAGTTCTATCGGGAGTCCTACGTGGGACACAGTGATCCTCACAACCCTCTTATTTCGCCACTGTACGGTGACTGGCACGGCTTACCTCCGCTGTTGATTCATGCCGGGGAGGATGAAGTACTGAAAGACGATGCCATCCGTATTCGAGACTGCGCTAGCGCCGCAGGCATCGAAGTCACTCTGGAGATCTATGAAAAAATGTGGCATGTCTGGCAGATAAATCTGGAGTTGCCACAGTCGATCGATTCTTTGAACAAGATCGCCGCGTTTCTAAAATCACACTGTTGAGATGGGGGCAGAACCCAACAAGATCTTCTTCCACCACAGTGAGCTATCGAAACGATCAACGGTCTACTTTGACCCATCTATCCACCAGGCGTTGAGGCTCAAAGCAGCTTCTACTCATACTTCCTTTTCTGAGTTGGTTGATGAGGCTGTCCGCCTGCTGCTGCGTGAAGATCAAGAAGATCTGAGTGCGTTTTCGGAAAGCGTAAAAGAGCCTGAAACCAGCTATGAGACGCTGCTTAATGACCTGAAAAAGCATGACAAAATATAGCGTGACGTTTAAAAAGTCTGTCGCGAAAGACCTTCGCAGCATTCCTAATCAGGACGTTAAACGAATTTTGTCACGGATTGATCATCAAAGTGGTCAAAGTGGCGCCTCGGACCAGTGTTTACGAAAGTATTTAAGAACGGAAATTCATCCCACGAACAACTCATCGCGCCTCGCCATCTCCACACTGACATCACTGCTGACTCAGACACTCACAGGCTGCGCGCCCGAAGTGGGCAGCGAGAAATGGTGCTCGAATCTTGAGGAAAACCCGAAGGGGGATTGGAGTCTGAACGAGGCTACGGATGTCGCACCCGTTCGATGAACAGTGTTGGGCAGACGGAAGCTGAAGCTAAGTACTCAGAATGGTGGCGATCAAAGTCTTGGTTTCTTCCAGGCAGGCTGCGCTCACGGAATCAACTTTGTGAAGATTTCTGGCTGACCAATCCAACGACTTCAACTGATCTGTGAGTATGACTCCACGTGTCTTTTTGCTTCCCGTCACCTTGACCTCGAAAGGGTAACCCTTTTCCTGGCTGGTGATGGGGCAAAGCCAGGCAAAACCGGTAATTTGATTGAATGTCCTGGGGCTCATGACCAGCGCAGGACGTTTACCTGTCTGTTCATGCCCCGCCTGCGGGTTGAAATCCAGTATCACGATGTCACCAACATCCGGTGCCGAGCTCATGGCAGCTCACTTCCAGTGCAATCGGTGATCTCTTCCGCGTGGCGATTCTGTGGCGTCACCTTGGCTAGTAGCTCGTCCAGCGAGGGTTTGCATGGCTCGATGACAAGCGTTTTGCCTTTCTGTGTAATGGTGACAGAGTCACCAATATTCAGCGAGAGGGCTTCCAATATGTTCTTCGGGATCCTGAGTGCTGCGCTGTTGCCCCATTTGGCAATGGATACAGTCATGGAGTTCTCCGTGGTTTGTTAAATATCTACATTGTAGCTACTTGGCGATCGCTGTCAAAACAAAGCAACCCGCCCCGCCCCTTGCCTTCCCGCAAAGGGATGTGACATAAAGGCGGTCACTTGATGCATCAGAGCCGCACAAGAAAAAACACAAGAACAACATTGAAGGACAGCCCATGACGTCTGCCATGCCCGCCGCGCCCAGCACCTCGAAATTTACACCGGTCTCCCTCGCAATCACGCTGTTCTGTCTGCTCTTCAGCGGCGGCACGTACGCCCAGATCAGCGAGGAGATACGCGCGGTCGAGAGTTCGATCATCAAAATCTACACCACGGCGTCGGCGCCCGATTACTTTACGCCCTGGCGCCTGCTGACGCCGACGCAGAGCAGCGGTTCCGGCTCGGTCATCAGTGGCAACCGCATCCTCACCAATGCGCATGTGGTTGCCAACGCCAGCTATGTGCAGGTGCAGAAGCACAACGACCCCAATCGCTACACGGCGCGCGTCGTGTTTGTCTCCCATGCGTCCGATCTGGCTCTGGTGACGGTCGACGATCCGGCGTTTTTTGTCGGCCTGGAGGCGCTTGAGCTCGGTCCGTTGCCGGACCCGCAGGAAGAGGTGTATGTGTTCGGCTATCCGATGGGCGGCCGAACGATGAGCATCACCAAGGGCATCCTCTCGCGTGTCGAGCAGCAGATTTATGCCCACTCCGGTGACTTTCTGCTGGCCGGGCAGATCGATGCCGCGATCAATCCCGGCAACAGCGGCGGGCCGGTGATTGTCGATGGCAATATTGTGGGCGTGGTGATGCAGGCCAACTCCGGCGGGCGCGCCGAGAACCTCGGCTACTTCGTGCCGCCGGATATCATCAATCATGTGCTGACCGATGCCGAAGACGGTGTCTATGACGGCTTCCCCGATCTGGGTTTCCGCACTCAGGATCTGGAGAGTCCTGCCGCCAAGGAGGCTTATGGTCTGACGCCGGAGCAGAGCGGGGTGCTGGTGATCAAGGTGTTCGAGGGCTCGCCGGCGGCGGGCATTCTGCAGGAAAACGATGTGGTGATGAAGATCGCGGGCTTTGCGGTGGCGGGCGACAGCACCATCGCCGTGAATGAGTCGCTGCAGACCAACTTCAAGTACGCCATCGATCTGCAGCAGATCGGCGACAACATCGAGATCGAATTCGCCCGCAATGGCCAGATCATGACCAGTGCGCTGGTGGCCAGCAAACGTCAGGAAAGCTATGGACTGGTGAAACCGGAGGCCTTCGACGAGATTCCCGAGTATTACGTGTACGGCGGCGTGCTGTTCGTGCCGCTGAACATGAACCTCATCATGCGCTGGGGGCCGGACTGGAACCGCACCGCGCCGGTGAACCTGCTGCAGGCGCGTGACGAGTGGGCCTCGCCCGAGCGGCGCGAGCTGGTGGTGGCGCTGCAGGTGCTGGCCGCTGACGTTAATCTGGGCTATCACGACCTGCGCAACTGGGTGGTGGAGACCGTGAACGGGCAGCCCGTGCGCGACTTCAAGCACTTCACCCAGATGGTGCACGACAATGCCAGCCCGCATGTGGTGTTCCGCAACAGCAGCGGCTATCAGGTAGTGGTTGATCATCAGGAGGCGCAGGCGAGCGAGCAGGCGATTCTTGAACAATACCGCATCCCGACGGCGTGGTCTGACGGGCTGTTCGGCGAGCAGTAAAAAGCCGTATCATCGCCACCAAATTCATCCCAGTGGGAGCGAGCCTGCTCGCGCTTAATCGCGTCGCACAAATCTATCGCGAGCGGGCTCGCTCCCACAATCATCATCAGGAACACAGCAGCAATGACCATCAAGTCCGACAAATGGATCAACAAAATGGCCGCCGAACACGGCATGATCGAGCCCTTCGAGCCCAAGCAGGTGCGTTTCCTCAACGGCCAGAAGGTGATCTCTTATGGCACCTCCAGTTATGGCTATGACGTGCGCTGTGCACGTGAATTCAAGATATTCACCAATGTGCACACCTCCAGCGTAGTGGATCCGAAGAACTTCAGCGAGACCAGTTTCGTGAGCATTGAGGAAGACTACTGCATCATTCCACCGAACTCCTTTGCGCTGGCCCGCACCGTCGAGTACTTCCGTATTCCCAGTGATGTGCTGGTGGTGTGCCTCGGCAAATCCACCTATGCGCGCTGTGGTTTGATCGTCAACGTCACGCCGCTCGAGCCGGAATGGGAAGGGCATGTGACGCTGGAGTTTTCCAACACCACGCCGCTGCCCGCGAAGATTTACGCGAATGAAGGCGTCGCGCAGATGTTGTTCTATCAGTCTGACGAACAGTGTGAAGTCACCTACAAGCAGCGTGGCGGCAAGTACATGGGCCAGACCGGCGTGACTCCGCCCAGGGCCTGATTCACCCTATATCCTGTGGGAGCGGGCCTGCCCGCGATAAAGTGTGCGACGCGATTTATCGCGGGCAG